>CALKJD010000032.1 GCA_937995755.1 uncultured Saprospiraceae bacterium
ATTTATTTTAATTTTCTATGGTATGGTAATGTACTATCTAAATGAAATAGATATATCCAATTCGGACTCTCTACGAAGTTTATTTCTACAAGTGACGCTTTTTGCATTATTCATGACTCTAGTCAATAGATTTCTTAGAAACAACATACCTATTAAACCTCAGCCTATGGAGTTAGGTGATCATGCGTCTTACTTTGTTAAAGGCCAAAGACCAAAGCTCAAAGCATTTCTAGAGAATAAAGGATATAGCCTAAATCGAAATGAAGGAGTGATTACTTATTTTGATCCACCGAAAAATTCGACTTCTCATACCTATCTCACATTCATATATGAGACCGATCATTGGATGGCATTAATCGCTTCAAATGAAATACGTGATGCGGTTCCCATGGAGATAGACACACTTTATCCACCCATTCAAACCGTACAATAAAGAATAACGTTACCAATAACAGACCTACTACTTTTTACTATCTTCAGTAAGATATAGTTATGTCAATTAGAAGCGAAGTTATGAAAGCAAAATTCAGAAAATTTAGCCGATACTATAGGAAGCATATTTGGGTAGAATGTCTGAGTATATTTAGCATCCATGTTCTTATTGGTATTATTATAAATTCGATGAGAAGTGATAGCACGGAAATAAGTGATTTACTATTTTCCTCTGTTTGGTTTGCTGTTATATTTACACCTATCATTCGATTTAATAGGCCTACTCAAGAGGGACTAGGACTTTATGACAGAGTAGACCATGTCAGACATTATCAAGTGGGTCAGCGACCACAACTCAAAGCATTTCTAGAAACACAAGGTTATACTATAGATCATAATGATGGTGCAGTATCTTACTTCAAATCAGAACAGGACAATATCTTCTCGACGCGAAAGACCTTCCTTCATGAGACTGCTCATTGGATTGCATTAGTAGCTCCTCCAGAAATACTAGATCAAGTGCCGGATACAATTATTTCAATTTATCCTAAAAAGCAAATACAATCATGAAGAAAAGCACAAAATCAACAGTTCTCTTTTTCCTATTTCACTTTACTTTTTGGATATGGTTTACATATATCACGCGTAATGGAGATGAATGGTTTTGGAAAAGAAGTGTAATGGTTAGTTTGGGATATGCCGCGTTGATGGCTCATATGGATCATCGCATGAGAAAAAACACACAACTCTATCTGACTGCTGGGATGGGAGAAAAATTGACTACTTATCTTACTGATCAAGGATATGAAGTAAGAAAAAAGAAAGACAATACTACCTTCTTCAAAAAACCAGGATTCTCTTGGAGCCCTTTTGTAAGAACCACAATAACAGAATCTGCATTCTACACTTTGATCAATGGCACCAATAAGATAATAGAAAATGTTCCAGAAGAATTAGAAAGGATACGGCAACCTTATACTAGAATATAGGATTATCCGACACTCTACAGGGTAGGTAGATAGTATTAGTAATATTCATTCACAATCGTATTGAAAATCTATATCTTTTACTTCTTTAGCTGAAGATGGCGAAGTAACTATCACTGGACTGAGTCCTATCATTAAACTATTTACTCAAAAATTAAATTTCCTGAAGTTTCAATTATCAAATTTCCATTTACAAAATTAGAAAAAGATCCAAACGCTGGATTCCGCAACGTAAATAATCCTTCGATACTAAATTGGTTATAATTTTCAATATAGCTATTGACCCTGGCTACCATCTGGGCATTTGATTCTATAAGTATATTTCCGCATTTAAATGCAGCTAGCTGATCAGTATCACGACCAACTCTAAATATCCCAGCATTCAACATAGGCCAATTGGGTACTCCATCAGGTATTATCACTGGTCGAAGGATATCAGGTATAATATTTCTGTTCCAATTCCCAGCCACGTTCCATCCTGTACCTATAGCTCCTGTCCAGATAAAGGGTTCAAATACATCTTCACTTGTATATCCATCGTCTGCTCCATCTAAGAAAGACATTAAGATTGGATTCGGTGATGCTTCGTCATGACCATCACTTGTACCTCCAGAATATAGAGGGCTATCCATTTCGGAGTATTCAGCAGTATATCCGTCATTTGCTCCACCATTAAAATTATTTTGTAGTATATCTATGTTATATGCATTGGCATATCCCTGACCGAAACCTCCATCATAAACTAGGACAGTACTTGTGCTAGTGGAAATCATAGAATACCCTTGACCATGGCCATTGTTATAGGTCGGTTGACCCTGCAGAGTCAGGTTACTAGCCAATAAAATAAGCGTACTATTCAAAATTGTTCTTACTATCATAATGTAATCATTAGTTATAATCTACGACATCCGACTATATTACCGCTGGCTGTAGAATAGTTGTACGCATTGGCACTTAGTGAAACACCATTTACAATAGTACCGGATTGTGGATAGGCAAGTACGATTGAATGATGAGAGCTACTGGGAATTTCAGGCCAATTTATTACATTATTATATCCTTCCAAGCTCAGTATTCCATCTCCATGTGCTCCATCAAATGAGGTGGTCGCAGAATATTTCATTTTTATAACGGCGCCATGAGCACCATAGTCCATTGCACCATAGAATGTAGCTCCAGCAGTAGTTCTCGTGCTACCTGCTGACAGAGCATTACAACCTACTCTTGCAGGATGAGATGTTTTGATACCTGCGTCTATACCTGAATTGGCATATTTCATACTATCCGTACCTGCGTAGAGAACTGAATTACCCGTAGTATAATCTGTGCTTCCCCATGAATATTCTGACGGAATAGGCAACAGAGGTCCTCGACAAGCCTTTTCCATCTCTAAGTTACTATGAGGACTCAGTCCTGCCCAATCGAGGTAAGACAATATCATAGTGGGTGTCAAACCATTACAGCTGTATGATCCTCCATCATTTCCTTCCCCACCAATATCGTTTCCATTTCTATCCACATAAAAGGTAACGGGTCCATTGGGAATGATTTCGTCACAATGGATGTAATGACTGTAAACAGCCATGACATCACGAGTATCCTCAGGCATTGGGCTTATGAGTTCTTCAACGACCATATTTTCTTGTTGAGTTCGGGTCAGGCAATTTAGAAAATCTACATACTGTTGTTGCGTAGCCAGATACTTGGTAGTGTAGGAAGCATTATATCCCTTAGGGTACGAAGCCGGAATATCGCTTCCAGTAGCCTCCCCTTTATACTTAAAATCAGAACTTGTGCTACCATATGACAATGCTCCTTCACTAGTAATAAGTAAAGGGATTGATTCATCATCACCTCTGGAAAAACAACGATCTCCAACTGTGTCTCCAGCATAAAAGTCACCCTGTGGCACATATACCATTTCTATGGCAAATACCTTTATATCCTGAAACATACCTATAAGCCCATCCAAAGTAGCGGATACAGTTGTGAAAGATAACCCACTGCCATTTGCAGCTCTTCTAATAAAAAATCCAACATTATCAGAAGAGATTACAGTCTGATAGCCGGTGCCTACCGAAGCTACATCAAGATTGGCATGGGTCCAAGCTGATCCATTAGGTGCTTGTTTAAAGAAAACCCAAACCGCATCGTGATAATCTAGACCCGAACGCCAACTATTTTCCCATGAAATATCAAATGTAACCGAAGAGGCAGAAACGGATAGATTGGTGATTTGCACATTGTTTGCCTTCGCAAACGAAAATTGCAGTATTACAATGAATAGAGTAAAAAGTAATTTGTTCATAAACTAGCTATTGAGTGTTATAAATTATTCTACAAAAAAAATATATATCACTTCACTGACATACACCCACATGGGTGATTTTTTATTCTTGAACTAGTTCTTCGTTACAGCTGAATCTTTCTTGATTACTTTACCATCTGAAGCATTTATTATTTATTTTAAGGCCCATAAATGGCTTTGTAGCATTTGCTCTTTCGTTCATGATCTCTGCTGCTGTATTAGCCGCAATAGCCTAATGCAATTTGTTCTGAACGGTGACATCTGAGCTCCAAAGTGACAATCTTATCATGGAAATAGACGAGTGAACTGAACTTTGGTTTTAAAATTTTGAAAAGCTAATTTCATGTTCTATATCTCATATTCATCATTGAAAACATGAGGAAGACAAAATTCAATTAGGTCTAATTTTGGAACATTCAAGCTTGATAGAAAATACAAACTGGCTTGACCATTTTTAGAATTTGGCCTTCGAGTAAAAAAGATTATTGAGAAAGTGCTTGTGGATCTCATTTGACATTGAGTCGTGCTTAGAGTTCACATTGCAGGATCGATATTACATATTTATAATATGAGAGTAGCCTAGGATTTGATCATTACAGGATCAGTAGATAGGATTAAGAGAATCAATCGTAGGAGTATTGAAAATCTCTTTCGTTTACTTCTTTAGCTATTATTATCTGCTCTGTAATCTCCCCTTTAGTTGCGCTGACAGAGTACGATTAACTTCAGGTTAAAGTCTAGGAATGGAAAACGAGTTCTATTTCCGTTTCTTTTTCTTTTTCTTCTTATCATAGACTAATTTATCGAGATCATCTATAATACGATCGATACTCAAATTGTCCATATCGTTGAATGTTTTGACTTCTGTATAGACATCATCTTTGACTTCCATTACCTTGATTTGCTTTCCTAGGAATGATTGTATCTCATCTAGAAGACCTTTCTCTCCAGGACTACAAAAAGTATATGCGATTCCACGCTGATCGCCCCTACCTGTCCGACCGACACGATGCACATAGTTTTCAGTGTAGTCTGGCAAATCATAGTTCACTACAAAATCTACATTTGGAATATCGATTCCCCTTGCACTGACATCAGTAGCTATGAGCAACTTAACTTTACCTGACTTGAAAGTCTCCATTACATTGAGACGATCCGTCTGTGCTTTGTCACCATGCATAGTTATGGATTCTACTCCTACTCTATCCATTGCTTTTTTCACCCTTTCGGCTCTTACCTTCGTCCTCACAAATACTAATATCTTAGCATCTTTTTCCTCTCTCACTAATCGCTCTAAGAAGAACCGTTTATCATCCATCTCCACATACATCACATAATGATCTACTTTCTTTGCTACTGGATCTTTTGGAGATATCTCTATTTTGATAGGATTGTTAACTATAGAATACGCTAACTTTTTAATAATTGGATTAATAGTAGCGGAGAAAAACAAGGTCTGTCTCTTCTTTGGTAAATGATTCATCATATCATTGATATCCTTGATGAATCCTAAATCAAGCATATGATCTGCTTCATCTAACACCAAAGTATGAATCCTATTAGTGCGAAGATGTCCTTGGCTTATCAAATCAAACATACGACCAGGCGTAGATATTAATATATCTACGCCATCTTGCAATTTCTTAATTTGTCTATCTTGCTCTACTCCTCCATAAAGGGCGAATGTTTTTATTTTTGTTTTTTTGGCCAGCGACTCAAACACTTCAGTCAATTGAATGGCGAGTTCTCTAGTAGGCACCATCACCAGACATCTGATACCGTCTTTCCTTCCTGGTATCTTCCCCATCTGGAGACTATGTATAATAGGAATGGCAAATGCTGCCGTCTTACCTGTACCCGTCTGGGCGATCGCCAATACATCGTCACCTCTCATTACTACAGAGATACATCGATACTGAATATCGGTAGGCTTTCGCCAGCCCAACTTTTCGATGTTGTCCTTGATCTCTCTCGATAATGGGTACTTATTAAATTTCACTTGAGTTAGTTGATTAGTTATTATATACCGAGGTAATATATGTGGGTGGTAATTGAACTGCGTTTACTGACCTTATGGAGCTAGTAAAAATACTAGTCTGGCCATATAGGTCTTTCATTACTTTTATTCGGCTCTTCACTTTCTATAGGTCCTTCGATTATTCCCTTTAAAGGTGCTGCACTTTTCTCTGGTTCAGTTCTAGTTTTTTTCGCAGTTTCTTTTCTTTTGGATGACTCACTTTTCTTAGGTGCGTCACTTCTTTTGGGTGCTTCTTGCTTTTTAGGATCAGCTATATCAGACAGTCTTGTTTGATCTTTTTCTAATACTACCAGCTTCTGCTTATATAATAATCCAAGTGCTTTCTTAAATACTTTTTTACTCATTCTAAATGCTCGAGCAATACTATCAGGATTACTTTTATCCGTAAAGTCCATTACTCCATTATGCTTATTAAGGTAATCCAGTATCTTTTGAGATTCGTCAGTCACCTTATTGTATCCAAATGGTCGTAATGAGAGATCGATCTTACCGTCTTCTCTTACTCTTTTGATAAATCCATGCTTGATATCACCAGGCCACAAATCTTCATATATATCATCTTGATATACTAGACCTACCATATGTCCATTGATAATCGCAGTATATCCTAAAGTTGTTGGGTGCCACATCATGAGCTCTACACCTTCGCCTACTTTAAGTTTATCAGGATTACCATCCATATGCTTCATCAGCTTGGTAGTACCTACTAGCCTATGTGTCTCTTCATCGAGGTACATAAACACTAATGTCTCATCGCCTGGGCTAAGTCTTCTTCCTTGGTTACGAAATGGAATTAATAGATGCTTCTCTACGCCCCATTCCATAAATGCACCTATTTCATTCACATCAAACACCTCTAAAAGTGCGATCTCCCCCACCTGCAGTTTGGGTTGCTCTGTAGTAGCTACATTTCTTCCTTCACTATCTTTGTATATAAATACTTCGATATCTTCACCAAACTCCATGTCTTCCGTAACAAACTTATTAGGAAGTAGGACTTCATTGCCGATCTCGTCTGCAAGATAGAGTCCGTGAGGAGATTCTCTTTCTATTTCGAGAGTATTGAGTTTTCCTAAGTGTAACATGTTATTTTTACGTTTTTGGTCATTTCAGAATTCAGTATTGAGAGATTCAAAGGTCTGAGTATCTGTAAGAAATGTAAAGTTAATTATTTAAAGAGTAATATTACCTTCGACTTACTTATGTATGAAGTTTTAAAATCTTTAGCTAAAAAGCTATTTCCAAGCTTACTCAAGTCTCAAGAAGATAGTCTGAGAAGGCTTCTTGCTTGGAAATACAGGGGTAAGCGATACCAATGTAATATCTGTAATACTACCCTCTCTACATTTATCAATAGAGAAAATGGAGATAAATTGTGTCCAAGATGTGGTAGCGTAGGCCGTACCCGCAGGCTATTCAGCATATTATCCGATAGCGGCACTACCAAACGTGTATTACACTTTTCACCACCTAAAGCTTTGAAAAATAGATTACAGGCTTTCAGTACTTACCTATATAAAACAACAGATTACGAAGGAGAGTTTGAAGCAGATTACCATTATGACATTACAGCCATCGACTGCTCTGAAAGGCAATTCGATTTAATCATATGCTATCATGTATTAGAGCATATTGTAAAAGATATCAAGGCTATGTCCGAATTGTATAGAGTGTTGGATGTAGGAGGAATTGTATACATACAAACTCCATTTACGGAAGGCGAGCTATATGAAGATTACACCATCAATAGTAAGGAAAGTAGGCTACTTCATTATGGTCAAGCAGACCATGTAAGAATCTATACTTCAGACGTATTAGTAGATAGACTGCGCACAGTTGGCTTCGATGTAGAAGTGAAAATATACCAAGAGGATCTAGATAACTATCACGGATATAAGGTCCAAGAAAATGTCTTAGTAGCGAAAAAGTAATAGTGAACACTCACTTATTACACTCGTTGACCGATAGTTATTATCCTTAATTGACTTTAGCTAATTCACCTTTGAGGTAATCGATCACATCTACTTCGATACTATCAACGCCTCGCATCTCCGAAAGATACCAACTGATCCAATCACCTAAGTGAACGAAATACATATTTTTCTCTATGAGACTTTGTCCTTTAGAGTATGCCTCTAACACTGTATCACATAAACCTCCGATGATTTTATTATTGATATCCATACGCATAGCATTACGCGGATAATCATCTTTATTTCTAAAAAACAATACAGATACTCTCTTATCGTGATCTTTCCATCCTACTAACTCATTATGATTCATCTCTGGGATGACGTGATGCCAACAAAGCATTTTAGAATTTTCGTTGATCTGCTGACGTAGTCTTACCGCTACAGACTCCATACGATCAGTAGTGTAGATAATAGGAATCGTCCCATACATCTGCTTCGCTAGTTTCTTAGCTTCGATCTTGATAGAATCCATATCAAACTTTATAAGATCGATAGATGCTCTTAGCTCTTTTTTGAATTTATCACCAATGAAACCCAACTTATTCATAATGTACAACTGCTGCACAAATGAAAAACCTAAACATGCTCTAGGGCTAGGCCAATTACCAGGCACGATAATATGATCGTATCCTTTTTCTTTGGCTATAGCAATCAACTTTCCACCTCCAGATACAATAACGACTTTGGCTCCAGATGCCTCTATTCCCTTTAGCGCCTCTAATGTCTCTTCCGTATTACCAGAGTAAGAAGACACTATAGCTAATGTATTTTCATTCAGATATGCTGGTACAGAATAACTCTTCCCTACTAAATATGGGATCTTACATTCATCTCTGATCAACTCAGCAACGAAATCACCTCCGATACCTGATCCTCCCAATCCAGCTACATATACTAGATCGATCTGCTGATCATATGGAAGTATAGTTGCATTCTCTCCGATTTCCATTGCTTCTGCTAGTTGAGCTGGATATCGCTCTATCAATTGATCCATCATATCTTTACCGAATTATTTATCTGTTAATTTAGTTAGTTATATTATCTACTATGAACAACGCACTTTCGATTAAGCTTGTTTCGACATAAAAGATAATATACAATTAGCTATTATACAACCTCTAATGAGATAAGGCATATCTCTAAAGCAATAATCATTATGCAATAGGTAACTGCTCACAAAAATATACAGAAAAGTGAGACTGCGAAGCTTTACTTAATGTATTTTCAACACTAAGCATAGCTATAGTTACCCTAAATGTCGCTTAACACCATGTATTATCGACAATCAAGCTCTTGGTAGAATAAGGAGTTAATTCAAAAATCATCGAAACTATGGCAAGACATAATAAAATAGGGGAAATGGCGGAAAATCTAGCCACGGACTATCTATTGCGAAAGGGCTATAAAATACTCGAACGCAATTGGCGATTTAGTCGAGCTGAGGTCGATGTGATTGCTATGGATGGTGAAATATTGGTATTTGTAGAAGTCAAAAGCCTTGGATACGATACATTTACTAGACCAGAAGCGAGCGTGACACCCTATAAACAAGGGATGATCATGGACGCAGCCACACAATACATGGAAAAAATAAATCACGATTGGGAGATTAGATTTGATGTAATATCTATGATTATTAATGAAGGTGAGTTAGTGGAACTTGAGCATTTTGAGGATGCATTTTTTAACTAAGCATAGCATACATCTAACTTACAAGAGCCTAGTGAAGATCTACAACCATAGGATGATAGCCCATCCGCCATTCTATAGGATGCCTGATCGCCTATTAATCCATTGATGTTCAACCATATACACATATAAAAAGATAACACCCTTCATCCACTTTTTCTAAATCGCTGATTCTCTACGCATTAAACGAAAAATAACCAGCAAGACTTCCATATATTAGCAATATAAATTATCTTTGCGCTCTATTTGAAAAATACACTATGGCTATGTTTGAAATAATTCAAAACCATGGTAACTAAACAATACTATAATGAAACAAGGAATACACCCAGAAGAATACAGAACAGTAGTATTCAAAGACATATCATGTGATGAGTCATTTCTAACTAAATCATGTGCAGCGTCTAACGAGAATGTAACATGGACAGACGGAAATGAATACCCACTAGTAAAAGTGGAAATTTCAGCGATGTCTCACCCGTTCTTCACCGGTAAGATGAAGTTTGTCGATACAGCAGGGCGTATTGATAAGTTCAACACTAAATTTGCAAAGTTCGCCAAGAAAATGGAAAAACCTGGTCAGAACGACGAAGCATAAAACTTATATAAAAAGCCCTTCACATTTTGAAGGGCTTTTTTTTTGAATATTCGGTGACCTCCCCAATTGATGCCGTCTTAATGAAAATAATAAATCAATACCATGCGCAATGTAATCCTGTTTGATGATGACAACTGGAGTGGCTTACTTCCTTTGAGCTTCACTAGACCAGTCTGTGAAATAAGAGTAGGAATACTTACTATCAGAGAAAAATGGGAAACTGTCTTAAATGCAAGATGCTCATACATTACCCAAGACTATCTGTCTGAAAAGTATGCCATCCATATAGCAGATGACAACATTATAATCAACAGCACGATATTACCTACGGCAAAATTAAAGAGCTTAATCAATAGCTTAGAGCCAAATGAAGCAATCCTAGTAGAGGACGAGCTTATCGCTGCACGATTAAATAGAAAACAGTTTGATCAATTGATTGAAGATGACAACATCGATGAGATCAAGGGCATGGATATATCTGAAGAGGAAGATGTAATCAAAAGAATCCAGAGGCCTCAAGATATATTTGCGCTGAATGGAGAAGAGCTAGAAAATGATTTTACGCTTATAACCAAAGGAAGAAAATCTCAAGAACTTCATGAATCTAATGTACTCATCGGTGATACCAACAAGTTATTTATCGAAGAAGGCGCGGAGATATATTGCTCTACACTTAACACCACTAAAGGGTCAATCTATGTAGGTAAAAATGCCGAGATCATGGAAGGCTGCAACGTAAGAGGAGGATTAGCTATGTGTGAACACTCTGCACTCAAGTTGGGCGCAAAAGTCTATGGTGCTACCACGCTAGGACCACACACTAAAGTAGGTGGTGAAGTAAGCAATGTAGTATTTCTAGGATATGCCAACAAAGGTCATGACGGATTTTTAGGTAATGCTGTCATTGGAGAATGGTGTAATCTAGGCGCGGACACTAACTCTAGTAATCTCAAAAACAATTATTCTGAAGTTCGTATCTGGTCTTACGTTACTAATAGATTTGAATCTACAGGTTTACAGTTCTGTGGACTCATTATGGGTGATCATTCTAAGTGTGGTATCAATACTATGTTTAATACAGGTACTGTAGTTGGTGTATCGGCTAATATATTTGGCGACGGATTTCCGCGCAATTTTATTCCTAGTTACTCGTGGGGTGGATCTGCAGGTTTTAAGACATATAACATAGATAAGGCTATAGAAGTGGCTCATGTAGTGATGGGCAGAAGAAGCTTAGTCTTAAGTCAAGAAGATGAAAAAATATTAAGGTACATACACCTACATACTGCACATCGTAGATCTTCATAATGGAAATACCTAAATGGAAACAATGGCTAAGTTACCTCATGGAGGTACATCTAGAGAGTAGCAGCTCTGAGCATAATGAAGAGCTACATGTAACACTCAACAAAGGGAGACTCCAACTATCTACACCCAATGCAATTTATAGCTATGCAGATAAGTATGAAAATTTCTACAAAACGTTTGAGCAAATAGAACTGAACGACACCATTGAAGATGTTTTAATTCTTGGATTTGGTCTTGGCAGTATTCCATATATGTTGGAAGAGAAATTTGGAAAAAACTATAAATACACTGGTGTAGAGCTAGACGAAGAAGTAATATACTTAGCTAGTAAATATGTACTATCTGATCTCAAATCAGATGTAATGTTAATCGAAGCCGATGCTATCAATTACATGCATCAATGTACCCAAGCTTTTCATTTAATATGTATAGACATATTCGTTGACGATCAGATTCCAGGGGCATTTCTGACTACAGAGTTTCTACATCTAGTCAAAGATAATCTTATAGATGGTGGTCAAGTTGTATTCAATCATTTAGCGGATCGAAAAATTTATGAAGAAAAAGCTCTACACTATTTTAATACTGTGTTTAAGGATGTCTTTCCAAATGGACGTTACTTACAAGTATTAGGAAACGGAATGATGATTGGTTAAATTATTAGTCAGTTACCGATCTCTTACAACTCACATCTAAACCACTACGAGATCTACCAGTGAACAATCTCCTTACAAATCAATTTATACTACGCGATAGTCATATGGACTTACATGTATAGCAAGTTCTGTACTAATTCACATTCTTATACTATTTGCACTTAAAAATTTCACTTATTATTCTGCTATAATACCTTAGTATTCAGGGATTCAAGATCGATTTTCTTACATTTGCAAATACACTAAAACGACATTATGTTTTCTATTAATATATATTTAAAATTCGCTCTTATTGCTTTATTTTTATTTGGCGGTATTGGCTTATCATTTATCTATGGCATTGGTTATAGCTGGATATTGATTCTTATTGGCCTGATCTTATTAGCCACCTACATACTATTAGGTACTGTACAGTCTGCAGCGACTATGGTACAGACGATGGATTTTGAAGGTGCTGAAAAAAGACTTGGTCTAACGCTGAGCCCTAAGCTACTATACGTAACTAATAGAGCCTTCTACTATATTATCAAAGGATCTATAGCCATGAACGCTAATAAGCATAATGAAGCTGAAGCATTATTTCAAGAAGCCAACGCTTTAAAACTGCCTTCTGATAATGAAAGAGGAATGGTACTACTCCAACTTGCAGGACTCAATGCCAATAAACAAAAATGGACTACTGCTAAAAATTACTATCGAGAAGCTAGTAAATTAAATATTACTGAACCTCAGCTCAAAGAGCAAGTTGAGATGTTTGGCAAACAAATAAAGCAAGCTGGTGCAACTAAAGGTGCGCAAGGAATGATGGGAAGAAGCGGAAACAAAGGGCGACAAATGATGCCTGGAGGGAAGAGAAGAAGGCCTAAAATGAGATAGAAGATAACCATACTTCAGACCATAAGTGACAGTACTGAGCTTATCTGAGAGAAAATAAAAAATATCCTAGCCCAATGTGAGAAATCGCATTGGGCTTTTTTCATGCTATTAATTAGGATGAAAACGTCCTCAAGCTTCTCTACCGTACATGCTTGAAATAATTAACTAAATAACCTAATACGAATACCATTACTCGAAGAAAATAAAGTGCAGACTGCAACTTTTGAACAAATCGATCGTCTTTCTATCGTATTCTATCCTATCATTTAAAATAGACGAGAATATTTTCATCAGTCTTTCAAAGCAATTCATCGGATATTATTCATCATTGATATAGTACTATGCATTACATTACTACATTGCATTGCATAGTACCAAATTCTAACCTAGATTTGTCTTATCAATAACGTAAAACCATATACGATGTTAAAAGCCACTTACTTATTTATCTGTCTCTTCGTAGCACAGATATCGATTGCTCAAAATGCGACTATCCAAGGATACATACATGACAATAGCTCTACACCTGTAGACTATGCTAACGTAATGTTGCTCAATGTTGCGGACTCTACTTTATATAAAGGAGGACTTAGTGAAGCTGGTGGATTCTATACATTTACACAAGTAAAGGAAGGATCTTATATCGTTCATAGTTCTATGGTAGGTTTTGGAGAAGTATACTCTGATCCTATAAACTCAGATGGGAAATCGACAAATGAGGCCCCTACATTAATCCTTTCACAGGGAGTAGAAATAGCACAAGTAACTGTAACTGCCAAGAAACCATTCATCGAACTCAGAGCAGATAAGCTTATAGTTAATGTAGCTAATAGTGCAGTAAATGCAGGAAATACTGCCTTAGAAGTATTAGAAAAATCTCCTGGTGTAATCGTCGATAACAATAACAATATTAGCCTTAGAGGAAAGCAAGGTGTACTCGTGACTATCAATGGTAAAAACCAATACATGTCAGGGAGCGAGATCACAAGATTACTTGAGACCATGCCATCAAGTAATATCGAAAGTATAGAAATCATCACTAATCCCTCAGCCAAATTTGATGCAGAAGGAAATAGCGGTATTATCAATATCGTACTTAAAAAGAACGAAAAATTGGGATCTAACGGAAACGTATCTTCTTCATTAAGACAAGGATGGAAGACTAGCCACTTTCACAATCTAAATCTAAACTACAGATCAGAGAAAATAAATGTATATGGTGCTACCGAATATTACAACTGGGGTTGGAAGCAAAAACTAAATCTGCTCAGAGACATACCGTTTAATGAAGGCAATACGGTTTTTGATCAAAATTCTGTAATGGATGAAGAGGGTGATGGATACAATATTAAACTTGGAATGGATTGGAGTCTTACCGATAATACTACATTAAGTCTACTGGCTCGTAGAAATGCGGGTGTAGAAATAGACGAAAATAACAACATGACAAACATTACTGGAGACAACGCTCCTGCGTTTAGTAAATTAGCCGTATTGGGTGCTGGAGATGAAGACTATAGCAAGAATACCTATAATGCTAATATCACTCATACATTCAATGACAAAGGCTTAAAACTAACATTAGATGCTGATGTAAGTCGCTATACAAATGGTGATCAACTCAACTACAGTAATTTCTATAGAAATGAAAGTGACGAAGATGTAGCAGATCCTTTCTATCTACGTAATATGCAAGAGACAGCAATTGATATATTTGCTACTACGGCGGATTTAGATATTCCTGTGTCCGACAAGGTTAAATTGGGAACCGGCATTAAGTTTAGTGATGTAAACTCAGAAAACAGTACAAGGTTTGAACATCAAGAGGAAAGCGAGTGGGTAAATGAAAGTGAAAGATCTAATACTTTTATGTATGCTGAAAAGATCTATGCCACATACCTAAATGGTTCTGCATCCGTAGGTACATATCAAATACAGGCAGGAATAAGATTAGAACATACCGAATCTGAAGGAAGATCCATTACTCTAGGAACCCAAGTACCTAGATCGTATACCAATTTATTTCCAAGCGTGAGTGTATCTAAAGCATATAACGAAAAACATAATGTAAGTCTGAGCTATAGTCGTAGGTTAGAAAGACCAAATTATAGATCATTAAATCCATTTGAAGATTATCTCGATCAGTATACATTTGAAAAAGGAAACCCATTTCTCAATCCTCAGTATTCACATGCCTTGGGACTTAACTATATGATGGGAAGATCACTATTTGTATCTATCAACTACAGTCGAACTACCGATGCTATTACAGAAGTGATAGAGCAAATTAGTAGTGAAAATAAGACATTCCAAACTGAACAGAATCTCGATGGATTCAACAATATAAGTTTAACATTATCCGCTCCGAAAGTATGGTCAGAAACTTTTACTAGCAGATTTAATTATACAACTTTCTATAATGATTTTAAATCTGTAATTCCATCAGGTACTTTGGATAATCAAAGCATTGCACATGTATTCAAGGTTGACAATGAAATACAACTGCCTCGCGGATGGAATATAGAAGTCTCTGGAGAATATCAAAGTAAGTTGCAATTCGGACTATTCCGATTAGACCCTAAAGGTGGTGTTGACTTAGGTATCAGTAAAAGGTTTCTTGATGGAAAATGCAATTTAAAAATTGGCGTAAGCGACATCTTTTATACCACCAATAGTAAGGTAAGTATATTACAAGATGATATCAACCTTATTGTCGACCAAGATAGAGATAGTCGTAGGGTTAAAGTAAGTGTGAGCTATGCATTTGGAAATCAGAAAGTGAAAGCCGCTAGAAAAAGAAAAACAGCTACGGAAGCAGAACAAGGCAGGATATAAATCTATAGTACTGACATGTCATGTTCGACAAAGATAGTTCATATGTTTTTTCAATACTGTAGTTAGTTTACAGCTAACTATGCTACCATTAAGTTTGATTAAATAGCTAGAGTCCATTGCAGTAATGTAATGGGCTCTTTTATTTTGTATAGCGTATATTTGAGATCCTAATTAAACGTATAATTGAATATAGCCATTATCATATTAGCCGCAGGTAACTCAAGTCGACTAGGTCAACCTAAGCAATTGCTCTCAAGAAGTCAGCAAAGTATGATCCAATACATATATCAAGAATGTATACAAAGCAAATTAGGACCTACATATATCGTAACTGGCGCGTATCATGATGAAATCGCACTTCATTTAAATCATGCCCATTTGCTTCATAATATCAATTGGGCAGAAGGCATGTCTTCTTCAATTTCTTTTGCTATAAAAACCATAGATCGAGAATCATTAGATGGCGTGATTGTCGTATTGAGCGATCAGGTTTTCCTGACCTCGGAGATACTAACATCATTGGCTAGAGAAGCTTCAACTAATATCCACAAAGTAATCCCTTGTCAATATCAAAAAGGATTGGGACCACCTACATACTTTGACAAATCTCTATTCAAAGAGTTGATGAATGTATCAGGCACTGATGGCGCTAAAGCCATCGTAAAACAACATTTCTCAAAAAGCACGACTATTCTTTTTCCGAAAGGACATATCGACATAGATACTGAAGAAGATTTAGAAATATTAAGAGATCTTTAGGATACACTTGCAGCTAGACGGACATTAATACGCAATTAAATCCATCAGCATAAAATTGTCATTAGTTTCGCGGCTTACTTTAATCCAAACCAACATTAATCTAGACTATATGAAACAACTAATTCTTCTATTCGGACTTATCACTTTTCTATCTGCTTGCCAAAACACTAAAAAAGACAATGCCACAACTAGTGATCATAATTCAATTCAAAAACCAGAAATAGATTATCCAGATGATTTAGATAAGGTTTTTGATAAGCATGGTACAATTGCACAATGGAAGAAGATGAAAACTTTGAGTTATGAACTTGTAAATGAAAAAGGTAATGAAAAACAAATTATTGATTTAGTAGAAAGAAGAGAGGTAATCAAATCTCCTACATTTACCTCTGGATACGATGGGAAGGATTACTGGGTAGAAGCTGATTCAACATATAAAGGCAATGCAAAATTTTATACGAATCTGATTTTCTATTTCTATGCTATGCCATTCGTTTTATCCGATGAAGGAATTAATTATACTCTAGCAGATCCACTTACTTTTGAAGGTATAGAATATCCTGGATATAAAATTTCATATGGTGATGGTATCGGCTTAAGCTCAAAGGATGAATACTACATCCACTATAATGCTGAGACAAACGAGATGGCTTGGTTAGGATATACTGTTACATTTCACTCAGGCGAATCAAGCAAAAAAATATCTTGGATCAGATACAATGACTGGAAAAGTTTCAATGGACTTAAGTTACCTAATAGTATGACTTGGTATACTGTAGAAGATGGAAAAATCACAACACCTAAAAAAGTAAGATCATTTACCAATGTCAATATAAGTGAGCAAGCTAGTGAACCATCTATATTTTCAAAAACGACAGGAGCGAGAGTAGTCGAGTAATTTTACTTTACCATAATCATAAAAGAAGATTAAGGACATCAATAAAACCCTTAATCTTCTTTTATTAGGTATCCCTTTGACTTAGGTGCTATTACTAGAATAGTCAACTTACCTATATTAAAAGAAGTAAAAATCTATCTTAAACTACTTACAAAAGACTCAATACTTCCTTCTACATCTTCCGCGTCTAATGCTCTAATAAAAGCACTTCCGACTATGGCACCATGGCTATAATTACAGGCTTGCTCATATGTAGCTCTATCATGGATTCCAAACCCAATCAATCTCGGACTCTCCAAATTCATAGCTGCTATTCGTTCGAAATATTGTTTCTGAGCATCAGATATTTCACCTGACTTACCCGTAATACTCGTTTGAGACACTACGTAAATAAATGCAGTACTTAATCTATCTGCTTGTTGCACACGGAGATCTGAAGTAAGAGGAGTAATTAGAAAACTAATCTCCATATTATATTTCTCAAATAATACTTGATAATCTCTCTCATAAATATCCATTGGAATATCTGGAATTATCAACCCCTGAATTCCTACATCATGAGCTATAGATAAAAAACGCTCTACACCATATTGCAACATCTGATTATAATATCCCATAGCAATGATGGGCGTCTGAGTATACTCTCTAGCTTGGCGAATCTGATCAAATAGAATGTCCAATGATAAACCATTTTTAAGCGCGACTTGACTACTTTCTTGTATAGTAGTACCATCGGCTAATGGATCGCTATAAGGCATTCCTAACTCGATCAAATCTACACCTTGATCAGACAATGAATTAAGTATAGTTACCGTACTATCTAGAGTTGGATATCCAGCCGTGCAATAGACATTTAAAATGCCTTTCCCCTTCTTTAATATTGTTTGCCTTATTGTCATTAATGAGTACTTGTTAATATGATAAAATTTGCCACTTCTATAAAGTGTATGACTAGTATCACTGATTGTCTAAATAATTCATAATAGTATTCAAATCTTTATCTCCTCTTCCAGACAAGCATAGTACTATAGTATCAGATTCCTTAAATTTCATTTGATCTAAGATAGCCAATGCATGTGCAGTCTCAAGTGCAGGAATAATACCTTCCTCACGACTTAAATACAACATGGCTTGTATAGCTTCCTCATCTGTCGCAGGATATACAGTTGCCCTACCAGTGTCTATAAGATGTGCATGCAATGGACCTATACCCGGATAGTCAAGACCTGCCGAGATAGAATGCGGCTCAACTATCTGACCATCACTCGTCTGCATTAATAAAGTCTTACATCCATGGATAACGCCTTTGGTACCCAATATACTAGTCGCTGCAGATCTTCCTGAATCTATACCTTCTCCAGCGGCTTCAGCAAGAATGAGTTTTGTTTTTTCATGATCCAAAAAATGATAGAAAGCGCCTGCAGCATTACTCCCACCTCCAACGCATGCTATAACATAATCAGGATATGCGTTTCCTGTTTTATCTTCGAGCTGAAGCTTTATCTCTTCACTGATCACCGATTGAAATCTAGTGACCATATCTGGATAAGGATGAGGTCCGATCGCAGATCCAATAATATAATGCGTGTCTTCTGCATTATTAATCCAATCGCGAATCGCTTCGTTAGTAGCGTCTTTTAATGTCTTACTTCCAGAAGTTGCAGGTCTTACTTCTGCACCGAGCATGCGCATCCTAGCCACATTAGGCGCTTGTCTAGCTATATCTACTTCACCCATGTACACTATGCAGTCTAATCCCATCAATGCACATACAGTGGCCGTAGCTACACCATGCTGACCAGCTCCAGTTTCAGCTATTATTCTATGCTTACCTAATCTTTGCGCGAGCAGTATCTGACCTATAGTATTATTAATTTTATGTGCACCTGTATGGTTGAGATCTTCTCTTTTCAGATAGATAGAAGCGCCATGTTTTATTGATAATTTTTTGGAAAGATATAAAGGAGATGGCCTACCGACATAATCTCTCAGTAAAGATTGAAATTCAATTTGAAAATCAGCCTCCTGTGATATTTCTAAATATACTTTCCTTAAGTTTTCGATATTTGCATAGAGCATCTCAGGAATAAATCTTCCTCCAAACTCACCATAATATCCATCTTCTGATACTGCGTATTTACTAATAGCTGTCATATCTCTTACTTTTAGCTTGTAGTTTATCTGGTTACTTCATTAATAAATCGATCAATCATATTCATGTCTTTCACCGCTGGTTTCGATTCGAACTTACTGTTAATATCCACACCTCTAAACATAGGGTGTGTAATACTCAATACACGGTCAGAATCTTCTGGCCCTATACCGCCACTAAGCAAAAAAGGTATACTTCCTTCATAATTATTTAGCATACTCCAATCAAATTTCTTTCCTGACCCACCAAATGATTCTGTGTAAGTATCAAACAAATAATACTCTGCATAATCATGCTCGTCTATACGTTTCAAATCTTCAGCAGAAGATATTCTGAACACTCTGATCACTTTAACATGCTTAGCTATCTCTCTGCCAAACTCTATCGCCTCATCTCCATGGAGCTGCACATAGTCTAATCCATAGCTGATGACTTTTTCTAATATATCTTCATGGCTTTCATTGACAAATACACCAACTCTTTTTACAGTCGAAGGTAATATGTCATACTTATCCGCCTCTAAGGCCACACACCTTATAGAAGGCATATAAAAATTAAGTCCAACCATAGCATAAGACTTAGTTACTAATGCTAAATTTTCTTCTGTACGAAGGCCACATACTTTTACTATCATATTTATCTAAGACTCTTATACTCATTAATCAATTTACGACATTCAAATGCAGGATCTTCGCTCGACATAAATCGCTCTCCTATCAAAAATCCATCATATCCTGCTTGGTATAGCTCTACCATTTGAGCGGCAGAATGAATACCACTTTCCGATATCTTGCAAATATCAGGAAGTATCTCTATGATATCCAGACTATACTGAATATTCGTTTTAAACGTTTTAAGGTCTCTATTATTTACTCCTACTACTTGTACATTTTTCGATATTTTTTTGACTTGTCTGTCATCATGTAGTTCCATCAGCACCTCTAATCCAATATCATTGGCTTCAGCAGAAAGGTCCTTCACTTCATCGATTGTCAATATCTCTGCAATAAGTAATATCGCATCCGCGCCTATTGATTTAGCTTCATGTATTTGATAAGAATCAATTATAAAATCTTTGCGCAATACAGGGATCTCATTGAGTGCTCTCGCGGTACTTAGGTATGATGATCCGCCTCCGAAAAAATATTCATCAGTCAATACAGAAAGTGCAGAAGCACCTGCCAAACTATAACCTTTCGTAATCTCCTCAATCTTCGCGTCTAAATTAATTTCCGGTTTAGAGGGAGACTTACGTTTATACTCTGCTATCACTCCACTTTTATCTGCACTCTTGATAAAACCCGACAAGGAGTAGGCTTCTCTTTTATAATATTCACTCGCCTTCAATAATTCTACTGGTAAAAGCTCTTTTCGTTCTGCAACTTCTTTTCGTTTATGATGCACGATTATGTCTAATATATTCATATCTCTACTAATTACTATTTTGAATTAACAACTTCAAAGCATCATGCGCTTTACCAGAAACAATTGACTCATGAGCCTCCGCTACACAATCCTCAATAGACCTAGAAGGTTCATAGCATTGTATTGCCAAAGCTGAATTGGCCTCAACTACTGCATATTGAGCGTCCGTGCCTTTGCCTGACAATATCTCTGTAAATATCTTGGCTGCAGAATCTATTGTATCCCCACCAAATATATCCTCTGCGGCTAACTGATCTTTTTCAAAATACCCTGGGCTAACGAGAAGTTCTTCTTTACTATTGATCAATCTTACAGCACCGGTAAGTGAGACTTCATCATAACCATCTATCGAATGCACTATACAATAGTTCTTATCTAAATCTTGGTGTAAATAATTGTACAATCTTGCCAATCGAAGATTAAATACACCGACAAGTTGCTGCTTTGGTTGCACTGGATTAACCAATGGACCAAGCATATTAAAAAATGTCTTAACACCAAGTTCTTTTCTAATTCTACCTACTGACTTCAACGCTGGATGAAAAAGTGGCGCATGTAAAAAGCAAATACTCGAAGCATCCAACTGCCTTTGTAGAGTAGCTTCATTATTGGTAAAGTTGTATCCCAAATACTCTAGTACATTACTAGAGCCACAGACAGAACTCACTCCATAGTTGCCATGTTTAGTCACGCGATACCCTGCCCCAGCCACTACGAATGACGAAAGCGTAGAAATATTGAACGTATTTTTTCCATCACCACCAGTACCACAAAGATCAATTGCATCAGTACCATCTATATTTACTTTGACACATAAATCCAGTAAAGCCTCTCTAAATCCACTAAGCTCGTCAAGAGAAATATTACGCATCAGATAAACAGATATAAATGCAGCGATCTGTGAATCGTTATATTCATTTTTTGAAATACGTATAAGTATATCCCTTGCCTCATCTCTATTGAGTGACTGATGATCAAATAGTTTATTTAATATTTTTTTCATTACTATTGTTTAATCGTATAAATGGATTCCATACTTGAGGCTCACTAATTTGATGAGAACGTTTCCACTATAATTTTAAAAAATTTTCTACCATTTTACTTCCTTCAGGTGTCATGATAGATTCTGGATGAAACTGTACTCCATACACCTTATGAGATATATGCTCTGCAGCCATAATCTCACCATACTCTCCTACTGCAGTCACTATGAGATCTTCAGGAATAGTTTCTTTGTCCACCACCCACGAATGGTATCGCCCTGCTTGAAACTTGTCACTTACGCCCTCAAAAATTACAGATTCATTTTTTGTCTTTACGAATTCAGATTGTATACCATGAAAGACTTGATCTAGATTTTTAAGCCTAGCACCATATACCTCACCTATCGCTTGTAATCCTAGACAAACACCAAATATTTTATGTGTATGTCCCAGTTCTTTTATAATAGTCTTTAGCAAACCTGCTTCGTCAGGAAGACCTGGACCTGGACTAAGTATAATATGGTCGTAACTAGAAACTTCCTCAATAGTCGTTTCATTATTTCTACGGACAGTCACTTCTTCACCTTGTAACTCATTGACTATCTGCACTAGATTGTAAGTAAAGCTGTCGTAATTATCTATGATTATTGTTTTGCTCATTTCTTATTCCTTGGTTGATTTAATTGGCTACTATTTGCTCTGCACTTACAAGCGCTTTTCGCAATGCACCCAATTTATTATTTACTTCTTGCAGTTCAGATTGAGGGTCAGAACTAATGACTACTCCAGCACCCGCTTGAAAACTGAGGGCTCCACCTTGACTGATAAATGATCTAATCATAATCGCATGATTGAGTCTACGATCAAAACCGATCCATCCGATTGCCCCTCCATAATATCCTCTTCCTGTTGGCTCTAGCTGATCTATAATTTGCATCGCTCTATACTTGGGTGCACCGCTAAGCGTACCTGCTGGAAAACTATCAGCAAAGACCCTAAATGCCGATGCCTTATCATTTAACTTTCCAGTTACTTTGGAAGTAAGATGTATCACATGACTAAAGTACTGCAACTCTCTCAACTTACTCACTTCAACCTTAGTCGAATGCTTACCCAAATCGTTACGTGCCAAATCTACGAGCATAATATGTTCTGCATTCTCTTTTGGATCTTTTTTGAGTTGCTCACCTAATTTAATATCTTCTTCTGCTATACCTGACCGCTTAAAAGTACCAGCGATAGGATGAATCTCCGCATGATCACCATCGACTACTAGCTGAGCTTCTGGTGAAGATCCAAATATCTTAAATCCACCATAATCAAAGTAAAATAAATATGGGCTTGGGTTTATTGACCGCAATGCTCGATATACATTAAAATCATCACCTCTAAATTTCTGTGTAAACCTTCTACTTAATACTACTTGAAAAACATCACCTCGTTGACAATGAGATTTAGCAGTATTAATCATATCTAGATAAGTGGGGTCTTCCATATTAGAAGTCGTATCACCATCAAGTGAAAATGCATATGTCTGATGATTTTGTCTTCCAACAAATCTGAGCATTTCATCAATCTCACTTGTCATTCCTTCGGGTAAATTCTCAATAAGATATAGCTGTTCATAATAATGATCAAATACAAAAATAAATCTAAAGAAATCATAACGTAGTGTTGGACAACTACTGTCATGCTTGTCAATTTTAATCGTATCAAAGTATTGTATAGACTCATAACTGCTATAGCCAAATACTCCGTTATGCTCGGATTCTTCAGAAGAATTACTAAAGTCAAATTCATTCAAAAAAGAATCCATCTCGTCTACTATATCGAATGAAATTTTCTCACTGACATTGGTACCTATTCTCTTGGTAAATGTATTGCCTTTTGTCTGAATCATTCCTAGACTATCAAAACAAAGAAATGACATACTATTCTCTTTACTACTGTAGTCAGAACTCTCTAACAACAATAATTCTGGATACTGCTCACGCACCTTTAGGTAAAGACTTACTGGAGTAGTAAGATCTGAGAGCACTTGTCGTTTATGTATATTTAATTTCATTCAGATGATATTAGGTCAAAAAAAAAGCGGCTTGTCGATATCGACAAGCCGCTTAATTCTATATTTTTATAAATACAAATAGTAACGCCTAGCTCGATATAGAGTCAAGATTAAGCCACCACCAATTTGTATTAAATGTGTTCATTGTTGTTTGTATTATACCGCAAACGTAAAGTAAAAGTTTTGATATTGCAAATAGGAAGTTTACTTTTCTAATAACTTAATTTGAACTATAGACTTACTGAACCTTTAAATCTAGCATGTTACCCATGCTATAACATATTCTACATCGAGGTTCATACTTATCCTTTTCTCCTAATACTACCGTATCTTGCTCTTCACTAAGACGATAAGAGTGTGTCGCCAAATTACCACAATGTGGACATATCGCATGCACCTTAGTAATGTACTCAGCTACCGCCAAAAGGGCTGGCATAGGACCGAAAGGACGTCCTTTAAAGTCCATATCTAAACCAGCCACTATAATACGAACCCCACGAAGAGCTAGCTTTTCACATACTCCTGGCAAATCATCACCAAAAAATTGTGCTTCATCGATACCTATTACATTTACGTCTTCGCAGTATTGAAGTATATCAGAAGCTGCAGATACTGGCTGAGCATTCACAGCATTATCATCATGTGACACTACATCGACAGCATCATACCTTATATCCTTTGCTGGTTTAAATATTTGTACCTTTTGGTTAGCGATCCTTGCACGTTTGAGCCTACGGATCAGCTCTTCTGTCTTACCACTAAACATAGATCCACAAACGACTTCTATCCATCCGCTGCGTTGTCCTTTAAAGTGTGGTTCGAGAAACATATATCGATTATTATGATGGATACAAAGGAAAGAAAAAATATAGGATTTGACCTATTTGTAAGATAGATAGCTCAAAAAAACTATTGAATCATTATTTATACTTCTCGTTCTTCTTCAAAAGGATTCCACAGGCCGCATATATAGGAAGTCTATCCAAATAAAACAAATTTCACATATTCGATATTATTCTAATATGTTAGCATCATTTTTGCTATACATTGGTTAGACAGTGTCAATTAAGCGATTGATTATAATAAATAAAGGTCTCTAAATCGTTTAATAGACCATTTTACCATATAACATTACAATTCCACTTAGAGTATGAATCATAAGAAGATCAAAAAGCAAATCAAAAAGGTCAATTCTTTTTTTGAGAGTATCACTGACGACGGTGAAGTATCAAGAATCGAAAAAGATCTACTCCTAAGCTACGTCCGTAAACTATATGAATCCATCTTAGACCAAGATGAAAATGTAGTGTCTAAGCCAGCTAAGACTAAAAAGCAAGTTCTTTCTACTCCGACACCAGTGATCGTAAAGAAGGAAGCAAAGACGCCAGTACCTGAGAGAAAACCATTTGAAAGAGCTGAACCTGTACAAGCCACAGTAGAAGAGTTCGAAGTGACTTCACCGCAGCAAGCAGTACAAGTAGAAACATCGACAACAGAAAATGTATCTACCCATGAAGCTCAAGCAGAAGTACTTACGGCAGTACTCGTAAAAGAAGCTAAACCAGTATTATCAGACAAAATGGCTTCAGTTTTTGAAAAGACAGGAGGTAATGAGCTATCTGACAAACTTGGCAACCTACCTATCAAAGACCTAACTAAGGCAATGGGCATCAATGAAAGAATGTTTACCATCAAAGAGTTATTTGGAGGCAATCAGGATAAGTTTAAAACAGTTATGTCTACGATCAATAAGTTGAGCAGCTATGAGGAAGCTAAAGAATACCTATTAAACGGCGTAGCGACAGAACTAGAGTGGGATTCAGAGGACAATTATAAAAAAGCTGACAAATTCGTTAAACTAGTGCAACGTAGATTTAGTTAATAAGGAGAAGTGTAAGAACTAACGTTACAATTGTACTCATTTATCAGTTGCTGACCATGTGTTCTTCAACCTAACATCATTATTATTTACAAGGCAAAGGCAACCTATGGCCAAGAAATCCGGTTGGATAGATTTACTTGATAAAATCAAAATCCCTCTCATATTCGTCCTATTTATATGGGGCGTAGAGATATATGAGGAGGTGGCTGGCGTTTATCTAGGTAGATATGGCATATACCCAAGAGAGATGGGTGGACTTAGAGGCATTCTCTTCAGTCCACTATTACATAACGATTGGGAACATCTATTTTCTAATAGTGCGCCACTTTTGGTAATAGGATCAGTAATGATGCTTTTCTACAAGAGAGTGGCAGTTGTTAGCTTTGTAATCATATACCTACTTAGCGGATTATCTGTCTGGCTATTTGCTAGACCTGCTTACCATATAGGCGCTAGTGGTATCGTCTACGGTCTTATTTCGTGGATGCTCTGGACAGGATTACTAAGGCGCAACATTAAGTCTATAGTACTTGCCTTATGTACTGTAGTGATGTATGCAGGATATGAGCAGGGCCTTCTACCCAATGAAGAAGGAGTATCGTGGGAGAGTCACCTCAGTGGCGCTATCGCAGGCATTTTCACTGCTTTCCTTTTCAAAAACACTATAGAGGTCGATGAAGTCAAAGCGAATCCGTGGGCAGATGAAGACAATACTAAAGTTCTTTATCTTCAAAGAGATATTTTTGAAAAGACAAAAGCCCAACGTATACAGGAAGCCATAGAAGCTGAAAAACAAAGACTTAGAGATCTCGCTGAGATCCAGAGACTACAAGATCTGATGGGTGGCAACATGGGACAAGCATAAATTTCTATTAGGCATTAATAGTCAATTCATGCAGTTACCCCAATCTTTTAAATTTGATTGTATTCAGTTGTGATTCTCAACCGTTAGTTGATCGCACCGCCTTTATTGTTTTCTTTCTTCAAATAGAAAAGCAATACCATTATCTCTATCAAAATCATCCAACCAAATGCAACGTGAAATTGCTGTGGCAAAAATTGAAACCATACATTGATCAATGATAGCAAACAAGTAACTAGCATTAAATAGATTAAATATTTCAGCCAACTTAATCCTCTTCCTTTGCACGTCTCTATCACCAATAATAAGGGTGAAACCCACAACAAATTCCAATTCGACTTAGTAGGAACGTGATCTGTACCCCACCACATAAAAGATAGCAGACATCCTAAAAAACCCAATAGTATAATATAAGTTGAATCAATATTTCGAACCCATTTAGGTAGTGTATCTTCTTTTCTATAAGGATATCGGAAAGCCAACATTAAAATTGCCAATAGCATAAAAACTAATTCTGGCGTGAACCAAGACCTTTTCAATCTGCCCTCAGTCTCTTCTGGAAATGATAAAACCTCGTATGGGGCACCAAGTAAAGGTACCAAGCTATCTCCTCGCTGTATAACTGCTTTAGACAAAATATCTTTGAGATATAATGGCAAAAACATCTGATCCTCTACCGTTGAATTTACATCGGCCTTAGCCCCAATAATAAAATCTATTCCAAAGTCAGACCAAGGCATTCCGTATTGATGCTCTTTGATTAGATCTCTATAAGTTAGTGGCTCGGCATCGTCTTCAATCGTCAATGATGTAGCCGAATCTTCAAATAAATCTCTTAATCTAGTAGAGCAGTTATCAAAAAAAAAGTCATACTTATAACTTCGATTTTCTTTGAGCATATTTATCCTCAAAGCCTGCATTAATGCATCTTTTTCTGCTTGATTAAGATTTAAACTTTGCTCGTAGATAGAGCGTTTATCTCTATTATAATTGTACAAAAAATCATCATACCTATGTGCACCTACTTGATAGAGTAACTTCCCTCTCATAAACTTCATGACGAAGCCAGGCGTATTAAAATCGTATAAGCCATAATTATAAACCCTATCTGTCTTACGCTTTGAATCTTTTATTCTGAGTGCACTATGACCATAAGTATCATACACCATATCTCCAGGTGCAACAGTAAGTAGTGATATCTCTTGCCCAAATGCTATTACAGATGTAAGCATTATTACCAACCCTAAAATCGTCGCTTTGAAATATCTCATTTTCACCACTTTAAACTCTCTGTAAATTTATTTAGTATTCCTTTTCATACTCTTTAATCACTATTCCTAGAGGATTAACGAAATCATACTAAATGTGTGTATGACTAATGGAAATAAAGGTAATAATCCTATTAATAATACTCTTCTTAATTACAATATCTCATAGTGACCAAGATCAGATATACATTGAACATGTAGTGATAGGCGTAGTTAATATTACAAACTAAACCACAAACTTAGGAAGTGACAAAATGTACCCCCAAAAACAAAAAGGTGCCATACAAAATGATTGTAGGGAAGTGTATTCCATATATAAAATATAACTCCCACTGAATAAGACAAACCTCCTATCCATAGTAGATTGTAAGTAATGGCATTCATCTCCATAATGATATCGTCATAAATAAATACAACCATCCATCCTAAGAACAAATATGAGAGCACTGAAACAATCTCAAATCTACCCGTAAACCATACTTTCTTGAGTATACCAAGTAATATTATTAACCAATGTAACCCTAAGAACCAATGCCCTTCAGGAGTATCCATAAATCTTAATATATAACCGGTATAACTTCCCCCTATGAGTAGATAAATACAAATATGGTCGATTCTACGCCATTGGTATTTATCATGGGTTTCGTAAGCGAGATGATATCTTACTGAAGCAAAATAGCTAAATATGGTCATCAAGGAGAATACGCCAAATCCTATGATCGCCGAAGTATGCAATTGAGTTCCCCCTTTGATCATCAACAATGATATACCTACAAGAAGTACAAGTAGAGAAATCGCATGACTTACTACATTCGCTTTTTCTTCGCTCGATATTTTACGATAATTATCGAGTAACACGATATGAATGTTTTTAAGTAAAAATGAATAGGTAAACGGAAATTAGATACTGATAATTGCTATTCTCTTAGTAATTAGTTTCTTGCCATTTTTATCAAATAAAGAATATAGATATGTTCCTTTACTTAGGTGCATTAGATCCGCTTTGAATACTCTTTTAGATCTTAACTGAAATGTCTCTGACCACAGTTCTTTACCCACAACATTATAAACTTTCATTTTATACTCTCCTAGTGGATAATTAACCATCTGTATAGATACATTCCCAAATGATGGATTAGGGTAAGCCGTGATCATCGTATAGTCAGGAGTGACTACCTTTATATCACTGATAACTGCATCACTTTTATATTCTACACTAGTGATCATATCTTGATCGTCTGTATCTATCGACACTATGACTTCCTTATCTTCTGCACTATAGTAGTTGTATGTAGTCGTTCGAGTTGCTCCAAATGCATCACCAAATCCTTCAATCCCACCAACTACTGTGGTAACATCAAACCATCCAATAAATGGAAGCTTAGCGAACAACTTAGTTTCACTATTAGTAATCACTTTATCTCTTATGACATCATATTCACCATCTGGAAGAATTACCGTTCCCCATGCATCAACTTCTGATTCACTATTGCTAATTAATGATATTCTGATGCTATCAAATTCGAACTCTACTGTTGCTAGTAATTCTTCTGGAATAACATCTGCTCCTAATTCTACTGTAGCTATTGCATCGTCATCATCTACATCTCCAAATGAAATTGGCGAACGTCTAAAAGTTGGATTTTCTTGATACTCTACAGGGATATCAAATCCTTCGATAAATTCTCCAGCTCTTCCTATTTCGATTATCTTATTCGAAAAACTTTGATAATATGTCTCCTGCTCATTAGCTGAAATAGACACCAAATCCGCATCAGGAAAATCTTCACTAGCGGTTCCTTGAGAGGCTTCTAAAAATAAGGTTTCTCTACCGAAAGGACCAGACAAAGAACTATAGTCCCATGTCACGTTTTCACCAGCATCTCCTACTGATATATTAGATTCCGTATCGATCACAGTAAACAATGTATCTCCAGCTTCCGGAAAAGTAGAGCTAGTTACAGTAATCTGACCTATTATCGCAGTGCAATACAGAGCAATTATAACTGTAGAAATGTACTTTGTAGTAAGTCTTATATTCATGATTTTTGTTTGATTTTATAAAACTAATCAAATGTTTGCATCTCAACAAATTTATTGTACTCCCCATTTAAGGCCATCAGTTGTTCATGAGACCCCATTTCGACTATCTTCCCCTTATCCAAAACAACGATTTTATCGGCATTTCTAATAGTAGAAAGCCTATGAGCAATCACTACGGTCGTTCTATTTTTCATCAGTTTCTCTAGTGCATCCTGAACCAATAATTCTGATTCTGAATCTAGAGCTGAGGTCGCTTCATCTAATATCATAATTGGAGGATTACGAAGTACTGCTCTTGCTATCGTCAGCCTCTGACGTTGACCACCACTTAGTTTCATCCCTCTATCGCCGATATTAGATTCATATTTATCTGGCATCACATTAACAAATTCAGCCACATTTGCGATTCGCGCTGCTTCTTCTATTTCAGCATCTGTTGCCGTCGCTCCAAATAATATATTATTCTTAATCGTATCATTAAACAAGATCGCTTCTTGACTTACAATCCCAAAAAGTGATCTTAAATCATGTAGAGTAAATGACCTAATATCATTTCCATCTATAGTTATTGCCCCAGATGTCACATCAAAAAATCTTGGCAATAAATCGACAAATGTTGATTTTCCTGCTCCAGATGATCCTACCAAAGCTACTACTTCCCCCTTATTGATGGTAATATCTACTTGATCTAATGCTTGAGTATCCGCATGATCATATTGAAAACTTACATCATCAAAATTAATCGCACTGTTAAAAGATATATCCGTAAGTGGGCGCTCTGGATCTACAATAGGATTAGGAGTATTAAGAAGGTTATCTACCCTATCTACAGCAGCCAATCCCTTTTGAATATTATAGTAAGCCGAAGAAAATGACTTCGCTGGCTCTATGACTTGAAAAAATGCAAATATGAACGCAAAAAATAGCTCTGGACTTAATGCTTTTTCAAATACCAATGCCGATCCATACCACAGCAAGGCTGAGACTACTACAATGCCTAAAAACTCAGATAGTGGTGATGATAAATCTCGCCTCCACAGTAATCTGGTTAAAATGTTACGATACTCACTATTATCTTTTTCTAGCTTTTCACTTTGATATGCCTGCGCGTTAAAGCCTTTAATGATTCTCAATCCTCCAAGCGTTTCCTCTAGTATACTACTGATACGTCCGAGTCGTGTCTGTACTTCCGAACTGGATCGCTTGAGCGTCTTAGATATTCCTCCTATAATAAACGCGGTAAATACAATCAACACAATCACAAATAACGTCAACTGCGGACTCGTTAATATCATAAAAGTCAAACTCCCTATGATGATCAATGGAGCTTTAAAGATAGCCTCGATGGTATTAAGTATACTCCACTCTATTTCCTGTACATCAGAGGTCATGCGATTCATCAGATCTCCCTTTTTCTCCGTACTATAGAATGATAAAGGCAAATCAATATACTTTTCAAATATCTGCTTCCTAAGATCGTAGATGATTCCATTTCTTACTGGAGCCATAAAGAACAAAGCTAGATATCTAAATAAATTCTTAAAGAAGAACACAACTAATATGGCAGCGATTACAATCAAAAGCGCTTTCTGCGGTGTATAGTTTATTACCAATTGTGAAAAGAAATAATCCAAATTATCAGGCAGATTATTGTCTGTTGGCTTAGGTACAGCCACCACTTCTTGACTAAACAAAATGTCAAAAAATGGTGCGATCATCGGAATACTAATGACGGTAAATATAGCCATCAACACATTAGATAGAATCGCCAATATTACATTCTTCTTATAGCTCTTGAGCCTTGACATGAGACGCCAAAATCCAGAATTATTTGAAGATGTATTTTGCTGTGGCTGCATATGAGGTGTATATACAAATTGGCTCGAGCGTGTCATAGATACAGCACTCGAGCCAACAATATTTCAATTATTTATTATTTATTTAAGACCAATTGAAATTCGCTAATTCAAATCGAAATACAAAAATGCTACTTAGCATTCCTGCCATTCAAAAGAAGAAACAGAAACTATTTCTTAGGTTCTCCAATATCAAACGTATTCATAAAACCTGTATCGAAATTACCTGCTCTAAAGTCAGGATCTTTCATTAAGGCTTGGTGAAATGGAACTGTTGTCTTTACACCTTCTACTATAAATTCGTCTAATGCTCTTTGCATCTTAGTAATACACTCTTCTCTTGTCTGTGCCTTACATATCAGCTTAGCGATCATAGAGTCATAATATGGAGGTACTGTATAACCAGCATATACATGAGTATCTACTCTTACTCCATGCCCTTTCGCACTATGAAACGATGTAATCTTACCTGGACTAGGTCTAAAATTATTAAACGGATCCTCAGCATTGATACGACACTCCATCGCATGCAATTTTGGTATATAATTCTTAGTTCCGATCTTCTCTCCTGCAGCTACTTTTATTTGCTCCTTAATGAGATCATGATCGATTACTTCTTCTGTTACTGGGTGTTCTACTTGGATACGAGTATTCATCTCCATAAAGTAGAATTTTCTATACTTATCTACTAAAAACTCAACTGTACCTACACCTTCGTAATCGATATAAGATGCAGCCTTTACAGCCGCTTCTCCCATTTCTTTTCGAAGTGCTTTGGTCATAAATGGTGATGGAGACTCTTCTACCAATTTCTGATGGCGTCTCTGTATAGAGCAGTCTCTTTCGGATAGATGTATCACATTACCATGTTGATCTCCTATTACTTGAAACTCAATATGTCGTGGCTCCACTACGAATTTCTCCATATATAGTCCATCATTTCCAAACGAAGCCATTGCCTCGTTTTTACACATATTCCATTGATTTTCGAAATCTTCCTCTGCCTCAACGATACGCATACCTTTACCACCTCCTCCAGCAGTTGCCTTCAGTATAATTGGGTAGCCGATCTCTTTAGCATCTTTGATTCCAGATGCTACATCTTTTACAAGACCATCAGATCCTGGCACTACAGGTACGCCCGCAGCGATCATCGTTTCTTTAGCGGTTACTTTGTCACCCATCTTACGGATCATCGCGGCACTTGGACCAATGAATTTTACTCCATACTCTTCACAAAGCTCAGCGAAATCTGCATTTTCTGATAAAAAACCATATCCTGGATGTATTGCATCAGCATTAGTGATTTCTACTGCTGCCATTATCTTAGGTATACTTAGATACGATTCAGCGGATGATGGAGGTCCAATACAAACTGCCTCATCGGCAAATCTCACATGGAGACTTTCTTTATCAGCAGTAGAGTATACTGCTACTGTCTTCACTCCCATCTCCTTACACGTACGTATTATACGTAACGCGATCTCTCCTCTATTTGCTATTAGGATTTTATTAAACATAATTGCCTTATTATCAGAATGTTACAACGAAAAATTATCACGTCGCAAAATTCATCTATTGATAAAATAAGCCTAGAGAATTAGGCATTTGGGTCTACTAAATATAGTACTTGATCGTACTCTACTGGTTTAGCTTCTTCGATTAAGACTTTTACAATCTTACCAGACACCTCACTTTCTATCTCATTGAATAGTTTCATCGCTTCTACTATACATACTACATCACCAGTAGCAACACTATCACCTACTTTTACGTATGGTGGTTTGTCTGGAGAAGGAGATCTGTAGAATGTTCCTACGATCGGAGATCTAATTTCAAGAAGGTTTCCTGTAGCTTCTTCAGCTGGTGCATCATTAGTTGCAGGTAAGTCTACTGCTGGGGCTGCTGGAGCCACAGGAGCAGCTGCTATAGGAGCTGCAGGAGCTGCCATAGATACAATCTGTGGAGCTGGTACATGACCTGGTTTATATTCTGATCTCACTGTCATAGAGAAATCACCTTCAGCCATCTTAAACTCAGCGAAATCAAGTTTCTTGATCAATCTGAGTAATTCGTTTAATTGTTTTGGATCCATTTGATAGGTTTTTCTTTTTTAACTTATCTCGAAAAGCAATTGTTTTGCTTTCTTATGATTTAACACGTTCGAGGTACGATCCTGTACGTGTATCTATTTTCACATTATCGCCTTCATTAATAAATAACGGAACTTTGATCTCAGCACCTGTTTCTACAGTAGCTGGCTTTGTTACGTTAGTAGCAGTATCTCCTCTAATACCTGGCTCAGTGTATGTCACTTTTAAGACTATGTGCTGTGGTAATTCAAGAGTTAATGGTACTTCATTCTCACTATCAAACAAAATATCTACATCTGAACTTTCCTTTAGTAATTCAGGTCTGTCTATCAATTTAACATCTAAGTTTACTTGATCAAACGTCTCATTATTCATGAAGTGGTAACCCATATCATCATTATAGAGGTATTGGTATTTACGGTTCTCTACTCTCACGATATCGATCTTATGACCTGAAGGGAAAGTATTATCAAGTACTTTTCCAGTAGTAAGACTCTTCATCTTTGTACGTACAAAAGCAGGTCCTTTTCCTGGTTTAACGTGTAAAAATTCAGTGATCTTAAATATATCGTGGTTATATCTGAAACAAAGTCCGTTCTTAATATCCGTAGTAGAACCCATAGGTTTTTTCTTTTTTAAACTGTTAACAAGTGCAATGTCCGAAGCGTATGCAATCGCAAAAATAAAATAATAATGATGGCATACCTTACTTATATATATTAATAAAAGTCGGCCATCAGGTATGTGACTAGTTGTAATAGTATGCAAAAGCACACAAATCACTAACCATTATACGCCCATTTGATGTATGTAGTTCCCCAAGTAAAACCTCCACCAAATGCTGTTAGCAGTAAATTATCTCCTTTTTTAAGCTGAGATTCGTAATCTCTAATCGCTAATGGGATAGTGGCGGAAGTGGTATTACCATACATCGCAATATTATTCATCACTTTTTCTGCTGGAAAATCAAACATACTACCAACATATTCGATAATCCTTAGATTAGCTTGATGTGGCACTACCCAATTGATATCCTCTCTCACTAGACCATTACGGCCCATTACTTCTTTCATAGTATCCACCATACCACTTACGGCATGCTTAAATACTGTTCTACCCTCTTGGTAAGCAAAGTGCTCTCTAGCAGTAACTGTTTCTATTGTCGCTGGATGGAGTGATCCTCCAGCTTTCATATGTAGATACTTACGACCTGATCCGTCAGCTTTCAATAGACTATCTTGTATACCACACTCATCTTCGCTTGGCTCTAACATTACTGCGCCAGCACCATCACCAAATATTACACATGTAGTCCTATCTTGATAATCAACAATACTAGACATCATATCTACACCTACTACGATCACCTTTTTGTGAGCCCCAGATTCTATGAATTTACTTGCGGTAGTCAATGAAAACAAAAATCCTGAACACGCTGCATTTACATCAAAACCATAGGCGTTCTTTATTCCCACTTTATCACATATAGTATTAGCTGTATCTGGAAAAATCATATCTCCTGTAACAGTAGCACATATTAATAACTCTACATCTGCAGGATCAGTATTTGTCTTTTCGAGTAATACTTTTACTGCTTCAGCTCCCATATCACTCGTAGCCTTTCCTGGTTCTTTAAGTATATGACGCTGCTTGATACCCGTACGTGAAACGATCCACTCATCATTAGTATCGACCATCTTCTCTAAGTCAGCATTAGTCAGCACTGTATCTGGTGTATATCCTGCTATTCCTGTTATCGCTGCCCTTCTTAACTCCATACTTTTTGGTTTTAATTATTTTATAATAGTTCAATATAAATAATGAAGCTATTCTGTATTAATCTGTTAGTACGAGCCGTGAAGTTAATATTTGACAGGGAGTTGCCAAGTACTATTTATGTTTATTTCTATGCTTAGTAGTCTTATAAATTTATAGGCCGAGATAAAAATAATCATTAGTTGCCTTTGATTTCATTCAATAATGTTGACAATCTATATAAAACTTTAGAAAATACATTAAAGAAAATATCTAGGTATAAAAATCTAATTATCAACAATATACATATTCCTAAAAACTACATAAAGACTACAAAAGCAGTATCTCCATAAGTTTTCATTCTTCTATTGGTACACATTTTGCATATGGTAATCATATCAGAGTCATCTGATTACAAATTATTGAAAATTTTAATACGTGTCTAACTAGGTTCAATTTAACACTACACTTAGTACAAGTCTCGGATTTTGATTCACTGAGTATGATATTACTTCCCAATGCGCTTATATCGACAGCGATATATCATTGTTATTAATGTCTAAAATTGACCCAATTACCAACCTAAAAATTGTAATGATATGAACACCAATCTAGAAACCGCAAAAAGAGCAGTAGTCCTAATGCTACTACTTTTCACGTCTCTCACAGCTGCTATTGCTAGTGGTGGTGATAGAGATGTCAATTTTCTCAATTCTAATCTAGAGGCTGCGAAGCAAAGGGCAAGCGCTGAAGGAAAACTAGTCTTCGTCGACTTCTATGCTAGATGGTGTACACCATGCAAATGGATGGACCAGACTACTTTTAAGGATAAAAACGTTGTAGATCTACTCAACGAAAATTTCATCGCTGTAAAGATGAACATTGACGAAGCCGAAGGTTTTGAGATGAAGAAACAGTATGAAGTTCAATATTTACCCACGATACTTATTTTCAATAGTAATGGTCAAGTGGTAGATAGAATAGAGGAAACACTAACCTCTGCTGACCTCATTCAATTGCTGCAACGCCACAACTCTATTGACAATAAACGAGTCATAGTAAATGGTATAAATGCTTCACCAACTCAAAACCAACGTACCTATGAGGCAGAAGACAAGAACTTTTCAATGTCCTCGGCTGAATACAATAAATACAAGGATACAAAACGATCTGTCTACAGAGTACAGACCGGAGTATACCAGGAGTACGCCGGCGCATCTAAAATGGTCGCATTATTAAAGGAAACATTTCTAGAAGATATTGTAGTCATTAATGATTATAGAGGAGACAAAGTACTATTCAAGGTGATGCTTGGACAATTCGCTACCTTAGAAGAAGCCGAAAGTTTTAGAAAAATCCTATCAAGAGAATTTGATATAAATGGGATAGTCAACTAGGATAAGTATCTTTGTGCAAGGCTTATTAAAATACGTCATATGCGCACACTGATCAAGAATATAAAGAATATCATAGGAATCATTGAAGAGCCTCAAGCTTATAAAAAAGCTGAGGCTCTTTCTATTGTAGAGTCTCTCAATGATGGCTTTATACTGATAGAAGATGAAAAAATATCAGACTACGGCCCTATGATAGATTGCCCAACTGAGGCCGATGAAACCATAGATGCTAGTGGTAGTTTGGTATTGCCTGCATGGTGTGATAGCCATACGCACATAGTATTTGCAGCAAGTAGAGAAAAAGAATTTGAGATGAAAATCAAAGGAATGTCCTACGAAGATATAGCTGCTGCTGGAGGAGGAATACTCAACTCTGCTGACAAGCTAAAAGACTGCTCTGAAGATGATCTCTACCTGATGGCGAAAGGTCGACTAGATGAGGTAACTCAATATGGTACTGGCGCTATAGAAATCAAATCTGGATATGGACTCTCTGTAGAAAGCGAACTCAAAATGTTAAGAGTAATACGACGCTTAGCCGCCAATAGCCCAGTATCTATCAAATCTAGCTTCCTAGGCGCACATGCTATTCCAGCAGCTTACAAGGAGCGTAGAGAAGATTATATCGATCTCATAATCAATGAGATGCTACCTCAAATAGCAGAAGAAAAATTAGCAGATTATTGCGACGTCTTCTGTGAAAAAGGTTTTTTTACCGTAGCAGAAACAGACCGTATACTAAAAGCCGCAGCCGAATATGGCATCCCTCCTAAAATTCACGCCAATCAATTATCTTGCTCTGGTGCCGTACAAGTAGGAATCGCCAACAACGCTATATCCGTAGACCACCTTGAGATCATGGGTGACGCTGAGATAGAGGCATTACTCAATAGCAATACTATTCCCACAGTACTCCCCTCTTGCTCTTACTATATTAATATCCCTTATGCTCCTGCTAGAAAAATGATAGATGCTGGCTTAGGAATTACCATAGCCACAGATTTCAACCCTGGATCATCTCCATCAGGTAATATTCCATTCTTACTTTCTCTAGCATGTACTAAAATGAAACTTACGCCTGAGGAAGCCTTCAATGCTGTAACCATTAATGGTGCGTATGCCATGCAATTGGAAAACGAAGTCGGTAGTATCACCAAAGGAAAACTAGCTAATCTAATTATCACAAAGAACATTCCTAGCCTTACTTATATACCATATATGTTTGGCACTAATCATATAGACAAAGTCTTAGTAAGAGGAAGAGTAATGTAGAATCGTTTACTTTTATATTTCATTATTTGGATAAGCTGCTTTAGATATACTAGTCCATATTTTAAAATCATGAAGAAAATACTTCATCAAAACAGAAGTAATTTGAATCTATTCATCTTTTTACTGCAGCAAAATATGCGATCAATCAATCTATAGTATAGATAACTATGTGTTACCTTTGCGGAAATAGTCAATTTCTTGCATATACTTATAGTACTCCACTGTTTCCAGTAGAAGAGTGTATCAATGTTTGATGTATCTCCCAGTGGCAATATGAACGCGAATCTCAACGTTTGTTAAAGTGCTATAGTATTACACCAACACATAAAAAAAATCACATATATATTATACCTTTGCGGCCTGTTACCACCGAGGTACAAATATGAATTATTTTCATCCTAACACACTGTAAGATAGGATGTTAGCACAATAATGTTAAAAAGCTCATAGGGCTTAGAAAAAAACATATGAATAAGCAGCTTTTGAAAATAAACATCCATTCCCTTTTAATGGCTCTAAGCCTTATTGTAGGAATGGGTGCATCCCAAGATTTATCAGCTAAGTCAACTGTAAATGATGCATTTGATCCTATCACATTTAATATAGAAAATGTAACAGGTCAAGTTAATGACATTGTATGCGTTGATGTTACTGTCGAAAATTTCGTAAGGGTCGAAACATTCCAATTTGGAATCAACTACAACAGTAATCTTTTACAAATCGTATGTCCAGTAGATGTTACGAATTCTCCTTTAGATCAAAACGAATTGTTTTTTAACTGTCTCAATGATGATGGTACAATATTGACACTATGGGGCGATCCAAATATCACTGAAGGAGACGGTGTAAGCGTACCTGATGGAGATGTGATTTTCACTTTATGCTTTCGTATTATTGGCGATTGCGGATTATCAAGTGCAATAACAATATTACCACATCCAATAATAATTGAAGTATCTCAAATATCTGAAGCTGGAGTTAACTGTGAAAACGAAAATGTAATTATAAACGATGGCAATGTAAATATAGCATGTGGAGAGTTAACTATCAATGAATCTCCATGTGGGGAATCATTGACTGGAAATGATGGCAGCATATCATTCTTCGTTGCAGGTGGTTCAGGAAGCTATACGTACACTGTCACTCCTGGAGGGTTTACAGGTACTCTTGGAGAAATAGAAAATGCTAAAATTGATGGCTTAACTGCGGGCTTATACACCATAAGTGTTACAGACAATGGCACTGGCTTGACGATTTCTGAAGAGAGTCGCGTTACAGATGTACCTACATTTAATGTAAGTCTTACCGCTACCGATCCATACTGTTTCAATAAAGATAAAGGTCATATTGAAACGAGTCTTACTAATAGTTTTGGTGAGCCTCTTGATCCAAGTGAGGCTACATACGAATGGTCTAATTTTAGATTTACCGATGCTATAGAAGATTTAGGCAGTGGCACCTATACCGTCACGGTTACTGACTCTGATGGTTGCTCCACTATATTGTCTGAAACATTGTTTGTCGAACCATTGATATTACATGCAGAACTGATAGATAGTGCCTCTTGTGAAGGCAATGATGATGCTATAGTAAAGATATGGGCAGAAGGTGGTACACCATTCCCTCCTATGCCTACTAATCCAGAATACGAATATGAAACTGATGCTGATGACGATGGGCCAATAGATACACTTATACTTAATAATGTAGAAACAGGCATATTCAACTTCTCCGTAATAGACGCGGCGATTCCACTTTGTCGAGTAGATAGCTTTATCGATATTCCGTTCAAGGGTATTGATCTTTCTATAGAGCTAGACACCGTTGACATTAGTTGCTTCGGTGCTAATGATGGATCAGTCATGATTACAGCAATGGGAAGTACAAATTTTGCATTTGCTGTAAGAGACGACATGGGAACGCTTATTCCTGGAGGTGTGGCTCAGACTCAAGCGACATTTTCAAATCTAACTGTAGGCTGCTATACAGTTACAGTAATAGAAGCGTTTAATGGATGTGAAATTACAGGAGAATTCTGCATCGAAGAACCTGCCGAACTAGTACTTATGACAGACAATGTGGTCAATCCTGGCTGTGTAGGTAATGATGGAATCATATCGCTGTCTTCTACAGGAGGTACAGAACCATATACTTATACTTGGTCTGATGGACCGTCAATGGATGAAGATCGTACAGGTCTAGTAGGTGGCATGTATACTGTAACTGTTACTGACGACAATGGATGTACTGATACTGCCATGTTTGACTTACCTGATGGTGCAGATGTACAGATCAATGCTAATGTAATCCAAGCTATCAATTGTCCTCAAGATCAAAATGGTGAGATAGAGGTAACCATTTCTTCAGGTGGAACTTTTACATATAACTGGGAGCTACCTGATGGTACTTTTATATCGGATATGCAGACAGTATCTAATCTTGGATCTGGGGTGTACTATGTCACTGCTACCGATGTTTCTGCTAGCTGTACCGCTTTAGATACAGTGATTCTTGCAGCCGCATCTCCGATTACAATCGAGGGAAATTTTTCTCCACCAACTTGCCCTGGAGCTTCTAACGGTGTTATTAGTATTGTGCACATCGAAGGTACTGCGCCGTTTACATATCTCTGGGAAAATCAAAGTTCGCAACAATTACTTTCAGGAATTTCAGAAGGAACATACAATGTTACTGTTACGGATGCCAATATGTGTGAGCTAGATACTTTTCTAACGCTTACAGCACCAGATCCTATAATAGTGAATTTCACTAATCTATCAGGTGTCGATTGTTATAACACGGCTAATGGATCCGTTACAGCCATTGCAAGTGGAGGTCCAGAAATGGCAGGAACATATACATACTATTGGTCTAACGATCCGTCAAACGGAATGAGTGGTATGAGCAGCAGTCAATCGAATCTGACTGCAGGTGAAAACTGGGTAATTGCCACTGATTTCTTTTGTTTATCTGATACCATGTATTTCAATATTCCAGATATAGACTCAATCGAAATAGACTTAGTAAGCAGTTCTATTATTTCACCTAGTTGCTTTGGAGACTGCGATGGATCTATCGATGTAATGGTTACTGGCGGCAACCCTGCCTCTTATGATTTGCTTTGGTTAGATAATAACAGCAATACAAGCACACGTAACAATCTCTGTGCAGGCACTTACGATCTAATGATCACTGATGCCAATGGCTGTAGTGTTACTAGATCTATAGATTTACTAAATCCAGAATTACTTACAATCAAAGTGGACTCCATGTCAGTACAACCCATTAGTTGCGATGGTAACAATGGTCAATTAACTGTGGTAACTACAGGTGGATCAGATCCATTTACTTTTACATGGACAGATAATGTATCCGTGGATCAAACAGCCAGCAATCTACCTCCAGGAACATACAATATCCTAGTAACTGATGCGAATAATTGTACCGCTGTAACCGCTTATACGTTTACAGCGCCAGATCCTGTCACCGCTGTGGTAGCTGATATAGAAGAACCAGCTTGCTTCGGCGATCTCACTTGTATCGGCATCGAATCAGCTTCAGGTGGTGTGGGCAATAATTATAAATTTTCTATCAATTATGGTGAATTATATCCTATTGATAGCTGTGTAGCACAATATGCTAATGTATACGATATCACAGTGTATGATAACTCAGGCTGCAGTTGGGAAACGAGTATCAGTATAGACCAACCTGATGAAATCATGATAGATGCTGGACCAGACCAAGAAATAGATCTTGGTAATAGTAGTGATGTAATTTCTCCAACGTTCACTTCAACTTTACCTGCGGATATATCATGGTCACCACTTGATAGTCTTTCGTGTGTTGATGCATTTTGCGAAGATGTAATCTCTAATACGCTTGTAGATCAACTATATACCGTAACCGCAGTGGACGAAAATGGATGTACAGCTTCAGATGACATACTCATCACAGTCAATACAAGTAGAAACGTATACATCGCCAACATATTTACACCTAATGGAGATGGTAATAATGACTATTTCAATCTTGTAATAGGCTCAGGTGCAGTTTCAGTATCATTTCTATCTATTTTCGATAGATGGGGAAATAGAGTATTCTCCATTGAAAATGAATATGTTCCTGAACTAGGTCAACAAGATGGTTGGGATGGAAAACACAATGGCCAATATGTCAATCCTGGTGTATACATATACACGGCGCAAGTAAACTTCTTAGATGGAAGAGTATTACAATATAGCGGAGACATTACTGTGATTCGTTAAAGCTCTAAGTGGATATACATTAAATCAATTTATCAGTCAGATGAGTGTTATACCTAGTACTTTAAAGATACATAACCTATAACGTGAGCTTATTTCGACTATAGAAAATTTAGACATTTAATTGAATGGCAACTATTAAATCTACAGCTAATCCTGAATCTCTTGCTAAAACTACCGTGCAAAAACTTAGGGTAACCAGTCTTTGTAGATTGTCACTTCATGACGACAGAGGTAATAGATCTAAAAGGAAATTAACTTAATGACGTTTTTGCGATTCAATCTGGGAAACCTACATACATCGCCATCTAAATATTATTGCTTAGTCGTATCCTGAGGCATTGTATCAGATGCGTTTACATCGTCTTCACTATCCTTCTCAGGCTTAGGTTTTACTTTTCCGGTGAGATACAATGTAATTTCTTTCTGCTGGGCATTGGAGTAGACCGTAATTTCAGGCTTTTGAGCACCATCTTTATTTACACTATTGTATGTTACACCTATATAGCCAGTTTCGCCTGGTTCTATATCAATAAAGGGGAAACTAGGTTTAGTGCATCCACATGACGCCGTAGCTTTCTCTATAGATAGATTACTTTTTCCTGTGTTGGTAAATGTGAACTTATACTCTATTATATCTCCTTCTACTATTTCTCCAAAGTCATATGACATTTCAGCAAACTCAACCTTAGGAAGATACTTTTTGGGTGCTTTCTTTGCCTTTGGTCGATTAGGTTTCTTAGCCGTCTTTTTGGATTCTGCTTTTATCTTATTGACCACTCTTGCAGTAGGCTTAGTATTGACCGCTTGCTTCACTAATTCGTCAGCAGTCATTATCGAATCTTCTAAGATGGTAGATTTATCTATAATAGAATCCGCGTTGAAGGTAATATCCTCAACTTGCTTCGCCACATTGCCACTTGTCTTTGATTGTATATTACTTACAGCCTCCTGACTATGCACTTTATTTGTGCTTCCCCCTTTGTCTTTACATCCAACTGTAGACAACAGAAGGAAAGTCAACATGATAAACAAGGGTAAGAATCTATTCATAGTTAGCTATAGGTCTTATAATTTTTGACAAATCTACAGTATATCTCATCAATTGTCATAATACCTGACTTTTAAGTGATCAACGTAATACCGTAAAACCTCCAACTTTATTAAACTCTTGCGTCTGACAGGTATAATTTACTTTATATATATAATGCCCAGGATTTACCGGCGCACCATTAAAAAATCCATCCCAACCATCGTTAACTCCATTAGCTACAAATACTCTAGTGCCCCATCGATCAAATATTTCAAATGATTCTAAAGACTCAATTATAAATGTATTAGAAATGCGATAAGTCTCATTTAGTCCATCTCCATTAGGTGTAAATGCTGAAGGAAGAAGCAAGTTTTCACAACTGATATCATCATCACTGATTACATTTATCCTTACCGTATCAGTCTGTGTACACCCATCTATGGCTGTAGTACTTAATGTATAAGTAATAGACTCTTCTGGCGTAGCCGTAGTGATAAAACTATTTGGATCCGATAAGCCATCAGTAGGCGTCCATCCGAGAGTACTTGCGCAGTTATTACCCGCTGATAGATCTACACTATTACCCAAGAATATCGTAGTATCTCTATTCACGATCTCTCCTGGAAATAGATATTTGTTATTAGCTTCTAATAGTGATATAGGTCTATCATATATTTTAAATTCATCAATCACTCCTGTAAATCGCTCTTCATTAAATGCAAGACATGGACTATTGGAAATACCAAAAGTCGCATTTTTTCCAATTGACAGTCCTTTTGGAGCTATCTTGGTACTTATAAATTGATTATCAAGATATAATGAGTATTCTAGTCCTGATTTTACCCATAAAATGTGATGCCAGCAATTTTCAATATCGAGCGTTGCTCTCGTCTCTATTTCCGCATTGATACTTTCAGTGACGTTTACGATTATTTCATTTGAATTATTCAAATACCTAATTGTAAAGTTACTATCCAACGCACAATCCGTCGCAAATGATAATATATCTATGACTTCATTGGCACCACTCGTAGTTTCGATCTGAAAATAGAATTCAACACTGTAGTCTTGATCAAATACATCTCGCAAATTTTCTGGAAATAGAATTCTATCATTGACTCCATCTAAGGTAGCGCTCTCACCTACCAAACCACAGCCACAGACTATACTTCCTTGTAGATCGGCATCTGCCTGTAGCAAAGTCTCATCGACACCACTACAACCATCAAAACTGTAATGCACTACTTGTGCACTTGCATACCTCACTCCTAGAAAAATCAAACTAGCTATGATAAGGACTAACCTGACAAAGTATGACTTATGTCTTATTTTTTGCATTACGCTCATGCGACAAATCTAAATTAACTATTTCGAAAACATATCACCTAAGCCAGCTAATCCTCCAGGAAGGACTTTACTCATCATATCTTGAGATGCTACCGCTTCCTGATTCTGTATAGCTTTAGTAATATCATTAATAGCTACAATGAGCATATCTTCTAATTGCTCTTTATCATCCATAAGTTCTTGGTCTATGGATATGTTGAGTATTTCTCTAGCGGCGTTAGCTTCTATTGAGATACCATTTTTAGATACTGCTACTTTTATTTTTTTGAGAGTCGTCTGCATCTCCTCTTGCTGAGATTGCATATTTTTCATCATATCACCGAACATAGTATTATCACTTTTAAGTTAGATCGCAAAAATAGGAGTCTTTAGCGATAAATACTAAGCCCAACAGACATATAGGAATAATATCTATATAATAACGCTTAACGATTTGTAAACGTTAAGATTACGTAAGTTTTACCGTCAAAAATGTAAACTATTTTACCTTTACAGCCATATTGTATTAAAATTGATAACAAAACAACCTAGGATTATGAAAAAACTGTACCCACTCTTATTCTTATTTCTACTATTTACTTCGGTCTCATTAAATGGTCAAACTACCTTAGTTGATGAACCTGCGGACAATACTCCAGCAGGTTGGACATTAACTGGAATTACCCAAAGTGGTGGCTATTGGTTGCTCGATGATATGACAGATAAAGTAACTTCACCTGCATTAGGTGCTGATGGTTGCACTGGACTTTCAGCAGTACTCAACTTAAGATCTTTTGGCTCAGGATCCGTATTTCCTACAGCAACTGTGACAGCAACTTGTGGTGCATTAGTGGAAACGATGGACTTTACTAACCTTCCGAATAGTTACATTGATTATACTTTTACACTTCCATCTACCTTTGACAATTGCCCAAGCCTTGTCATTGAAATCGAATGGACTGATGGTACTAGGCGCTTAAGAGTAAATAATGTGATTGTTGAGTCTACAAGTGGAACATGCTCAGGAATCTTACTTCCTGTTGAATTAACAAAATTCAATGCGACAAAGCGTGCTGACAAAGTAAACTTAGCATGGCAAACTGCTACTGAAATCAATAATGACAGATTCGAGATCCAAAGGTCATATGATGGAAATAGATTTGAATCTATTGGTAAAGTCTATGGTGAAGGCAATAGTCAAACATTAGTAGACTACACATTTGTAGATGATGCTCCATTAAGCGGTGTCAATTACTATAGATTAAAGCAAGTAGATATTGATGGTG
>CALKJD010000033.1 GCA_937995755.1 uncultured Saprospiraceae bacterium
AGTAGATCTGCGAAGTAGATCGGAGAATTGTCTTTGTATCCGCTTTCATTCTCTGAAAGTGTACGCATGTATCTTTCTGTGTATATCGTGTCATACCACTTCCAGCTAGTCACTGGTGCTACAGCTATGGCCGCTTTGAACACATCGTTACCTTTGAGTATAGCTAATGATGACATATAACCACCATAAGACCATCCAAAGATGCCAATATTATCCGCATCTACATTAGCTTGCTTCCCTAGCCACTTAGCCGTCTCTATCATATCCAATGTCTCCAATTTTCCTAGCTCTAAGTATGTCTGCTTACGAAACTCTTCACCTCTAGCCCCTGTACCTCTTGGATCTACGCATACTACGATAAACCCTTGTTGTGTAAGATGCTGATACCACCAGTAGTTAGCGCCTTTCCAAGCATCAGTAACTTGCTGACTGTTAGGTCCACTATACTGAGTTACTAAGACTGGATACTTTTTGCCTTTCTGCATGTTGCGCGGCTGCATCATCCATCCATTCAATTTTACATTTTCACTTGTAGTAAAATCAAAGAATTTCGCTTGAACCGTTTTATACTCTTTCTGCTTATTAGCGAGCGCGTTATTATCTTCTAAAGCTCTTACTAGATCTCCATTACGCTGATATACATTATAGGAAGCAGGCGTATTGATACTACTATTATTTAAGATGTAATAATCATAGGTACTGCTGAATGTAGCCTTACTAGTGCCTGGCTTTTTATCTAGCAATCTTGGCTTCTTACCCTTATAGCCCACTTCAAATACTCTTTTCTCCATTGGAGTACGATCGGCTGCTTGATAGTAAACTTTCTTTTTCTTTTCGTCTACTCCATAAAACGCAGTGACATCATAATCTCCTTTAGTAAGAGCTCTTTTCTCTTTGCCATCCATTCCATATAGGTAGATGTGATTGTATCCATCTTTTTCACTAGTCCAGATAAACTCTTTACCGTTCTCTAAGAAAGTTAGGTTATCATGAATATCTACATAATACTTACTGGTCTCTTGGAGTAATAACTTCCCTTTCCCACTATTAGCATTAGTCAAGATTAAGTTTAGCTCATTCTGATGTCTATTCATCTTAAAGACACAAAGCACATTAGGATCTTTTGTCCATTTAAGTCTAGGGATGTACTCCATAGTCGACTTTGTAAGTCCCCATTCTTTACTATGGGTAGCATCTGACAAATCTATATCTATAGTTTTTGCATTAACTATATCATAAATATGAGCTGAAACTTTGGCATTCTTCTCTCCTACTTTTGGATACTTGAATACTACATTTTCAGGATACATCTCATCGTTGTACATCTGCATGGTAAACTCCTTCACGTCTGTCTCATCAAATCTTATAAAGGCGATCTTCTTACTGTCAGGAGACCAAAAAAATGCCTTTGCAAAGGAAAACTCCTCTTCATATACCCAATCTGCCGCACCATTAATGATACTATTGTATTTGCCATCAGTCGTGATGGCAGTTATTTTATTAGACTCTAAATCTTTGGAATAGAGATTATTATTATAGACGAAAGCAATATGCTTATCATCAGGCGACAATGTACCATAACTGATCTGATCGCCATCGAATACCTCTGACAGTTGCTTAGTCTCACGATCATACACGAAGTAATTTGCCTTAAAAGACCTTCGATAAATAGACTCTCTATTATTCATAATGATGATCTTGCTCTCATCACTATTAAACGAGTAACTACCTATATTAAAATTATCACCTAGCGTAGCTCCATCCAAGATATCCTCTACAAATTCGCCAGTGGTAAGATCATACTTTTTGATGACATTGCTCTCCTTTCGCGTGTAATGTCTACCATCATTGAGAAAGTTAAAGCCTGGAACTCTCTTAGGAGAAAACGTATAATTTGTCCAGATATCTTCTAGCGTGATTTCCTTCTGAGCGCTAAGACTAGCAGTAATGAAAAGCATCATTACTAAAATACTTGAGATATATTTTGTCATCGTATTGGTATGAATATTTGTATTAAGGCTTCAAAGCTAATAATAAGCTTGATTATTGGACAATCTTGTAGTGTCTTCCTTAACACTAACGGTAAAGAGGGTTAAATTGATTCCAAGTAATAGGCTATAACCGCAACTTATAGTTTATTCTAATAAATAATATCTACAGGTCAATAATGAATCAAGCACTTACGCTAATGTATATATAGCCTGATATTCGGAGTCCATGTGTTTTCTGCGAAAGCCACATGCTCTCTCCGACATCGCGCGTTTGCTGCGCTAGACGTATCACATTCAGCAACTTACATTAATCCATTCGGAGTCCATGTGTTTTCTGCGAAAGCCACATTCACTCTCCGACATCGCGCGTTTGCTGCGCTAGCCACGCTAGACCATCAAACTTACTCGGTGTACACCAGGACGATATTGCTTCTTGAGTAGATTTGTGATTTCTTCGTAATGGTCTTCGTTAGCCACAAAATCTATGGTATTGAGATCTAATATTAACACTGGTATAGAACTGATGTGCCTTAGATATTCAAAATAGGCGTTCTGGATATTCAGTAAGTATTCCGCCTTGATATTCTTCTCATAGCCTCTACCTCGCTTCTCTATACTCTCGAGCAGCCAATCTACGCTACGGTGTATATATACCAGCAAATCTGGCTGAGGAAAGCTCTTGCTTAAAGGTTCATACATCTTATGAAAGAGTCTAAACTCTTCCTCAGGGAGGTTCTTATTAGCAAATAAGAGTGTCTTGACAAATGCATAATCTGACACAGTAAACTGGCGAAATAGATCTTGGTGCATCAATGTACGCTGCATCTGCTTATATCGCTCTGTCATAAAGAAGAGCTCTACTGTAAATGCAAATCGCTCTGGATCATCATAAAAATAAGGTAAAAACGGATTATCATCAAACTCTTCCAACATGAGCCTCCAATTGTAGTCACGTTCCATCATATTACACAGGGAGGTTTTACCAGAGCCAATATTGCCCTCGATGCAGATGTAGTTATATGGAAAATCTGTTTCGTTCAATGTCTATTATATTCCTTTTTCTATAAATATTACTTCGCATCTATCTAGGCACTCTACGTATATATCGTCAATGGTTTTCTCTAAAGTAGGATGCATCCATTCTCCTGCAATCTCTATCATTGGGACGAGTACAAAGTTACGCTCAGTCATATGTCTATGAGGTATCGTGAGCGTATCATCTGATATGACCTTATCCTCATAAGTGATGATATCCAAGTCGATTATCCTTTCACTCCATTTCTCTTTCCTTACTCTACCTAGCTCGTCTTCTATATCATTGACCAACTTAAGTAATGCATGAGGGTCCAACTTTGTCTCATAGGTCACCGCCATATTGTAGAAGTTGGGTTGATCTTGCTTTCCCCAAGCCTCTGTCTCATATATATGCGACTTATCTAACACAGTGCCTTGCGCTTCTAACTTATCTATAGCTGCCCTGAGATTAGCTCTCAGATCGCCTTGATTAGTACCTATATGTATATGCGATATCGCCACTTGCTATGATAATTTAATTTGAGTGGGACAAATGTAAGAAAGATATATATGATATTGTTAGATATTGGAATATCAAATAGGTAGATATCGAGGTATTAATCTATCACGATTGGATTTCTTGATTGCTGACCGAAGAATCGTATTAAATACAAGATGACTCTGAAATCCAAAGTCTTATGCTTCTAAGCAGACTGAATCTCAAAAATCAACTGTTGCATGATGCCTAATGGTGTGGCTGACTTCATACCCATACCCTTACTATGACGATCAGCTGTATGCAGACTGATAAATGCTTGTTTAATCTGCGCTGGACGGAATGTCCTTGCTGCCACGCGATAATCTTTGACGAAAAATGGATTCACACCAGTCTTCTTTGCGAGTTCTGCATCGTTAGACTTTATATTTTGCTGGGCGATAGCTACCTTAGTAAAATACCCAAACAGATTGGATATCACCATTACTAATGGGTTTGCCTTTGGATTCTCTTCGAAATAGTAGATAATACGCATTATCTTTGAGTAATCCCAAATGGACAATGCCTTATTCAATTCAAATACATTGTAATCTCGACTAATACCGACTCCTGCCTGCACTAACTTAGCTGTGATCTTTTCGCCTGCTTTGAGATTAATTTTAATCTTATCTATTTCATTTACGATCTTGCTTAGATCTTGACCAAGATACTCCGTAAGCATCTGCGAAGCTTCTGGATCTATATTCAACTTTTGTGCTTTTACATAGGTAGATATCCACGCTGGCACTTGATTATCGTATAGCTTCTTGGAGTCTAGTATTACTGCGCTTTTACTTACCGCTTTACCAAATTTGGTGCGTTTATCTAGCGGCTTATTTTTATGTGCTAAGACTAATACCGTATGAGGAGATGGTTTTTCGATATACGAAATCAAGTTCTTAAGTGATCGCATAGCTTGCGCTTCTTTTACTATAACCACACGCCTCTCTGCCATCATTGGATATTGGCGCGCATTATCGACCACTGTTTTGAAGTCCGTATCTTTTCCGTAAAGTACTTCTTGATTGAATGACCTTTCACCTTCCGAAAGCGCATTCTTTTCTATATAGCTAGTTACACTATCGATAAAAAACGACTCTTCACCATGCAGAAGATAGACTGGATGGTATGTTCCAGCTTTGAGATCTTGCATGATTTTTTCGTACTTCATATCGATATGGCTTATGGAATGCAAATGTACAGTTTGACTCTAAGAATCTATACCTCTTCCCTGTCCAATTTCCTTTTGTATAAATTCTGAACATGTAATAAGATCAATGTGTAACAAAACTCAATCGCTAAGATCAATGCTATAGGTATAAATGATGCTGCGATCAAGACATTATCTTGGGATAACACCGTGATGACGCTAACTACAACTGCTATAATCAATACCGCTAATGCGCCCCTCTGCTCCAAGGTATTCTGCGCTATCTGATCATTTAATAATCCTTGCAATTTTGAGATATCTGCTCTCTTATAATTGGCTTTGGGCACTACGTCTTTATTGACTTTAGCGTATGCCCTTAGTGTACGAAATCCCTGTATCATCAGTACCAATGCCGTAAATTTCAAAGAATTTCCTAAATACGGTATATAATGAATCTTAACCACGAGTGGAATAATCCATCCAAGAATCGACAATCCAATACTCATCAATATCTTAGACCACACCAGCTTACGAACGAAAGCTCTATGCTCCATCGTTTCTTCTTCTATAGATCTATCGAGGATATGTGGTTGTTCTTCTATGATGGTAATGCTATTGACTCATACAACAAATGCCTTCTAATCAATGACTAGAAGGCACAAGATAACTTGAAGTAAATTAAATCTACCTTTAATTCAGACTTCATTATATGTTTTGAAAAGGCAGTGCCTATCTCACTATTTTAAATTCATTAGTCCCTAGATTACTAATCTCTTCTGTATTGACTTTAGAAACTTTTGCTGCATCAGGACCTACTTGACACCAATTTACAAATGATTGCATGGTTTCAGGTTTAGCACTCGCATTAATTACTACAGATCCGTCTTCCTGATTCTCAACAGTCCCTTTTACTCCCAGTATTTTGGCTTTCTGGTAAGCAGCATATCGATATCCTACTCCTTGGACATCGCCCTTGACTTCTATTTTATAATTGATCATGATCTGATTTATTAGTGATGGTATAAAAATAAGAGATAATGATTGGATTTCAAAATTACATACCTTAGCAAAAACAATTAATACAGAGGCTCCATGCATCCAATCTTAAAAAGAATATTTAATAGATACTTTTTCTCCATTGCTAGTCTTCTTAATGTAGGTGGACACATCATTGCTTACGAGAGCGACATTCATATAGACATAAATCAAAATAGTCTACGTATTACCTATATAGATCTTCAGCACTCAGAAATAATCGAAGGAAGTACCGCAAAATTAATAGAGATATTAAACAACAACAAAATCACCAAGAATACAGCACTCAAACTATCCGACATCAAGACTAGATTAAGTCAGCGAAATCAACATTCTGTCATCACATTACAAGCTAAAATAAATGATCTTGAATTACTACTGGACAGGTTAAGTTTCTTCTACCAGAATAACCATCTAGTATATAAGAGAGCATCAAATGAAAGGATTCTAAATTCAAATGGCACCCCTAATAGCGAGTGGATTGAATTTCCAACTGATGAAATTAAGATACACATGACTAGACAAGACGATCCTGAACTCCATGAAGATTGGATTCAACTATCAGGCAAACCCTCTCCTCTAAATGATATATTGAATTGGTAGCTCTACTTACTCTTAGGCAATGTAAATCCAAAAGTTGTGCCTACATCTGGCGTAGACCTAACGAATATTTTTTCACCATGCGCTTCTAACGTATGCTTAACAATAGACAAGCCTAACCCACTTCCTCCTTCTGCTCTAGATCGGCTACTTTTCACCCTATAGAATCGATCAAACAAGTGCTTTAGATGTTTCTCTTCAATACCTATTCCTGAGTCAGATACTTCTATAAGTATCTTAGATTCTACTTCATAAAAACTTAAGGTAACATCACCATTTTGACTTCCATACTTTATGGCATTTACAATCAAGTTACTCAGCACTTGTCTTATCGCTTCCTTATCTGCCCACACCATCGAAGTAAGCGCAGCACCTTCTTTAAATTTTATATTGATCTCTTTTTTCTCCGCCATCTTTTTAAGATCACCGACAATTTCTTTCGCAAGATCTCTGACACTAAAAGACATTTTCTCTATTACAAACGACTCATCTTCTAGCTTATTTATCTTTTCTAAATCATCAACAATATTCCCTAATCGCTGGGCATTTTTCGCAGCTCTACGTACGTAGTCTACATTAATCTCTTCATCGTAAATAGCACCGTCTAGTAATGTATGCAAGTACCCTTGAATAGAAAATAAGGGCGTCTTTAATTCATGAGAAATATTACCAACAAAATTCTTTCTATAGGTCTCCAATGACTTCATGGCCTCGAGTTCCTCCTCTTTTCGTTCGGCCCAATCTACTACATCTTCACTTACATTATCAATAGATAAAGTAGGCAAACTTTTAAGTTTAGATTTGTCAGGATTTGCTTTAGTATGAGAGATAAACTTGTAGATCAACTTGACCTTACGAAAGATCAGTTGCTCTAATATATAAGCTATGGTAAAATAAAAAATGGCGAAAGTACCAGCGGCAATCAAGAACAACCACGAAAGGCTAACATCTAAATCGAAAAAAAACCAAAGACTAAACATAATCGCCATCTGCACTAACCAAACCAATATGGTAGTGTAACTGACGATCTGCCTAATGGATAGATTTTTAAATAAAACCACTAAAGTATTTTGTATTCAATAAATCAATTTTATTCAACCCAGTAGATTAAAAATTAAACTTATAACCTACTCCCTTCATAGTTTGTATATAGTCATTTCCTATCTTTTCTCTGAGCTTACGGATATGTACATCTATAGTACGATCCCCTACTATAACTTCTCTTCCCCAAACTTCTCTTAGTATCTCTGATCTCTTAAAAACTTTGCCTGGCTTAGATAATAATAAATCTAGAAGTTCAAACTCTTTTTTAGCTAATGAGATATCCTTTCCCTCCACAGAAAGATCAAATTTTTCTCTATCAATCGTAAGGTCTCCATAAGTAGAAATCGATTCTGATTGAGCCGTTCCGAGTGCTGGATGTCTTCTCAGTACCGCTTTGATACGAGACTTGAATACACTTGGCTTGATCGGTTTGCTTATGAAATCATCTCCTCCTGTCTCCAATGCTGAGATCTGAGTAAATGACTCACCTCTGGCTGTCAAAAACACAATCAACGTTTCATTGAAAAATTCATCTTCTCTAAGTTTTTCGCAGACTTCTATACCATCCATTCCTTCCATCATGATATCTAATACGATAAGATGTGGGCCAAAAGAATTTGCTTTATCGATAGCCTCTAATCCATTTTCAGCAGTCTCTACTTGATACCCTTCTTTCCCAAGGTTATATCTAAGTAACTCTCTGATATCCTCTTCATCATCGACGATGAGTATTCTTATGTTTTCTGACATTGATTATACAACTTTTGGTTATAAGTCGAGCGCAAGGTATATATAACATCGCCTTATCCTTTAAATTACAGATTAAGCCATTGTTAAGTTTCTGTTTATTTCAAAGACAGATTATTCCATCCACTATTCTCATAGATTTTCTAATACCTTATCATCTACTATATTAGCTAGTGTTACCTTAAGGCCAGGCGTTCTTTCCATTTCACGCTTTATGGCAAATATGGCTTCTTTATTTCTTGCCCAGCTTCTACGTGCGATTCCATTGTTAACATCATAGAACAACATATTCGTAAGCCTTTCTTCAGCTTCTGTGCTACCATCAAGTAACATTCCAAATCCTCCATTGATTACTTCTCCCCAGCCTACACCACCACCATTGTGGATTGACACCCAAGTAGCTCCTCTAAAGCTATCACCGATAACATTATGTATGGCCATATCCGCAGTAAACTTACTACCATCGTATATGTTGGACGTCTCGCGGTATGGGCTATCCGTACCACTTACATCATGATGATCACGACCCAATACTACAGGACCAATATCTCCAGCCGCTACAGCATCATTAAAAGCCTTCGCAATTTTCATGCGGCCTTCCGCATCTGCATATAATATACGGGCTTGAGACCCTACAACTAATTTATTTTGCTTTGCATCTTTGATCCAAGTGATATTATCTTGCATCTGCAGTTGTATCTCTTCTGGACTATTTTCCATAATCTTCTGTAGCACTTCTGCAGCAATCTGATCCGTCTTATCGAGATCTTCAGGCTTACCTGAGCCACATACCCAACGGAAAGGCCCAAATCCATAATCAAAACACATAGGACCTAATATATCCTGTACATAGGAAGGATATTTAAAATCGATACCATTTTCTGCCATAATATCTGCACCTGCTCTAGAACTCTCTAGTAAAAATGCATTACCGTAATCAAAGAAATACGTACCTCTCTCATTATGCTTATTGACCGCAGCAGCATGCCTTCTTAATGTTTTTTGTACCTCACTTTTAAATGTCTCAGGGTCACTACTCAATAAATGATTTGACTCGTCATAGGTATGATCCATAGGATAATATCCTCCTGACCATGGATTATGTAAGGATGTCTGATCCGAACCTAGATGTATATAAATGTTCTCATCGTAAAACCGCTCCCATATCTCCACTACGTTGCCTATATATGCGATTGATACAACTTCAGATTGCTCTTGCGCTGTTTTTACCCTTGCTACTAAATCATCCATGTTATCAATGAGTACATCTACCCAGCCTTGATCGTGTCGCTTAGTTGCCGCTTTGGCATTCACCTCTGCGCATATCGTTATACATCCTGCTATATTACCAGCTTTGGGCTGAGCACCACTCATACCACCTAATCCTGCAGTGAGAAATATCTTTCCAGCAGGAGATTCTCCTTTTGCTAATACTTTACGGAAAGCATTCATCACCGTGATGGTAGTACCATGTACGATACCTTGAGGACCTATATACATATACGATCCTGCGGTCATCTGTCCATACTGGCTGACACCTAAAGCATTAAACTTTTCCAAATCATCAGGGCTAGAGTAATTAGGTATCACCATTCCATTAGTCACTACGACTCTCGGAGCATCCTTTGAAGAAGGAAATAGTCCCATCGGATGACCTGAATACATATGTAAAGTCTGCTCCTCTGTCATCTCAGATAGATATTGCATCGTCAGTAGATATTGCGCCCAATTTTGGAATACCGCACCATTACCTCCGTATGTGATTAGCTCATCAGGGTGCTGTGCTACGGCAGGATCCAAGTTATTCTGGATCATAAGCATAATAGCCGCGGCCTGCTGTGATACATATGGATACTCTTCTATCGGTCTTGCATAGATATCATAGTCAGGCTTAAATCTATGCATGTATATTCTGCCATATTCATTTAGCTCCTCTGAAAACTCTGCTGCTAACTCAGTATGCCATTGGGCTGGAAAATATCTTAAAGCATTCCTAAGTGCCAATACTTTCTCAACTTCCGATAGTATCTCTTTTCTCTTGGGTGCAGGATTAGCATCCGCCTTATGTACTCTCTTTGGAGGTAGAGTTGTTGGTATTCCTTGTTGTATGATATCTTTGAATGTCATGATCTTCAGCCTTTTGATTTACTCGTAGTAAAGAGTAACCAGATAATGGCAGTAAAGTTACATCATGAAGTCTAAGTATAACAATATAGAGCGCTGTAGATATGTAAAAAATGAACGAAATAAGGACCATTATGTCTAAGTTGAAAAATAAGGACATAATAATGCGGTGATAGAGACAATGGTTACCGATTGGCCTTCTTTTTACTTTGCCACTCCTGTTTCAACATGGCATATTGAAATTCACTACCCCACTTACCATTAAAAAATATATTTTGTATAAAATGTCCTTCTTTTTTGAAGCCTAAGCTTTCTAATAATCTAATCGATGCCACATTCTCTACATCTACTATTTCACTTACTCGATGAAAGCCATCTATCGAAAACAAAAAATCAAGTATAGTTATAAAGCATTCCTTTCCAAAACCCATTTGTTGCTCCGTATGAGCAATTGTAATCCCAACTTCAGCAATCCTGACATCATCCTGATCTAGCTTAATGGCACAATCACCTATCAATCGACCTGTCAATTTATTCTCTATTCCATACTGCACCCACTCTCCAGCATTGCCAAAAGTCTTGTCCATTTGACTTTGTATAAACGAATTTGACTCTTCTAACGTATACGTATCAAAACCTTGATATTTAGTTACCTCTGGATTTGATCTATAAAAATAAAAATCATCTAGATCAGTTCTTTGAAGATTTCTAATTCGAAGCCTTTCTGATTCTAAAATTAGATTTTTCACTTTCTATAATTTATATCAATTGAGAAATAGAATACTATTCACGGTTATAATTGTTGATTTGCAAATAAAATCAACTACTTAAATTCCATACCTAACTTAAGTACCAATCTATTAATCACTATATCATACTTCGTATTAATCTCATTGCCCAAGGGATCTATGAAAGATTCCGCACCTCTTGCTTCTTGCTGATGCCATGCAATAGCTGCGAAGTATCTATATGATTTGTGTGAAGGAAAAGTCATACCAACACCTACTTGGTAATTAGCACCATCATCATGATCCACTATAGTTCCCTCTTGAGGAGGCCCAAATCCGTAACCTAATCGAGTATAGACATAAGGTAGATACTTAGTATTGAATATATTATATCTACCTCCTACATGCATAGTAAAAAACTGAGTATCAAATCTAAATCCAGAGACGAGAGACTCATTAAATTCAAAGCCTAAACCAGTAGTCACGGAAAACTTTTTATTGAATCGCCAGCCTACATATGTATCTAGATGCGCCGCAGATAAATGTTTCGTCGTATCTGCTGAAAAATCATCCAAGCCTATTCCTATCGCAAAGCCATAATGAAAACCATATGTATCATGATAAGAATAATCTTCGTATCCCAAGGCGCCAAAATCATAACTTTCATTATCTAGCGTATCCTTCTGAGCATACAATGCACTCGACATACTAAAGGCAATTACAAGAACAAACAGTGTTATGTTTCTCTGCATTTTCATACCTTAATATGAAATCGAACTTTGCAGTATCAAGCTTTCTCCGCTTTCATTAAGCATATATTGTGAAATACCTTCTGGACCAGTAGTCAATATTAAGTTCGCAATCGTAGGATGAGGAATCACATCATATGCCTTGATATTACTTATGGTCTTTGTAAGCTCCGGCTTATATTTATTAGAAATGTCAAATATTTTTAATCCATTATCTCCTTCACCTACATAGAGCTCACTACCTTTTATAGTCATTCCATAAGGGCTAGACATGGCTATCTCTCCTTCTTGTTTGATGTTATGAATATTACGCGTATCTAGTACCAAAAGAGAATTAGTATTGCCTGGGCATGAAGAAAAATCTGCCGTACGCAATGTTACGTATGCTACATCATCAGAAGGCAAGACAGGATCGCAGGCTGATGCATGATCAAATTCGTAGGCTTCTTCTGGATGCCTAGGGTCTGATATATTAAAAATATTAACCGCACTACGAGAGCCAATATAGAGGTTATCTTCGTAAGGAAATATAGTCTCCATGCCCTCTCCAAGATTAGAAAGTGCTGAGCCTCCGTTTATTGTAGTGAGTCCTTGATCATCATCCGCGACGATATACATAGAATTGTTTCCTATGATGTAGACATAACCTTTAGCGTAAGTCACACGATTAGCCGTTCCACTCACTTTATCACCGCTCCCTGCAAAAGATGATGGCAATGCCGACTTTGGAATAATATTTTTAGCGAAATCTAAATAAATTTCATTTTCTGCTAATACTAATTGGTAAAAGTCATCGTCTTGATCTAGTTCTGTAGTCACTTCCTTATAAGAAAAGCCAATTAGTGTCTGACCATCATGCTTCCATATATCTTGAAATACAAATTCTGCCCTAGAATCTAAGACTGCTAGATGGATATCCGAAATATCGATCTTAACTACATCGTAATAGGTCTCTGCATAGATCTTATTATCTTTTACAAAAAATTCTCTGTTACCCGGAATGTTGATAAAATTTACGGCCTCAGGATGAAGCGGATCACTATTATCTATAACATGAATTCCCTCCTGCTCTTCTCCGATTAATATCACATCATTACCTAAGTATATCTTTCCTGGATTAGTAATAGATCTTACAGATTCATTTAATGGTTCGGCTCGAATAGATTCTATATCACCATAAATAGCTGTCGCTTCTTGATATGTAACTTCTACTTTGCCATAATCCTTAGTACAGCTAATGATAGAAATCGCTATAAGACCAAGTAATAGATTTTTCATAGAGTTCAATTTATTGGTTCGCATATAGGACAGATCAATTGTACCTTACCCTACCTTTATTAGTTGAATAACGTAGAAATGATCAAAACGTTGGTCTGCAATTATCACATAATTTAGAATCAAGGTATAAACACGCCAGCACTTAGCTGAAAATAGGTTTGTTCATTATGAAAGAGCACCTTGGGTTCGACATAAAAATATGTGTAACCATAGGTCAAGGCAACGGAGGTAAAGTATCCATGATGTATTTCGTAGATATCCTCCACAAATCTAGAATCTTGCCTAGTTCCTATTTCTACACTTGGAACAAACTGCATCTTTTTTATAGATCTATAGGCATAATGCATACTAAGTGAAAAATGTGATGTCGGTAGATCTTCCCCCTCTATGGCTGTATTCACAAAGCTTTTTTGCACATCGATATTAACGCCCAAACTAATAGGCATAGTTCGACTTTGCTTTAATATGAGTCCACTTAACCTTTGGCTAAACGAGAATCCAGACAAGCCAGACAAATCATACGTGGCATATCCAAGTCCCCAAGCTACTGTAAATCGACCAACAAAAGTATATCCAGGTGATACCTCATATACGTCATAATATCTATTATTCGTCAACTTAAACTGAGCATGCTTACCACTAAATCCTGGCGACGACATATACCCTTGAGCATTCACTAACTCAGTAGCCAATACCATCAATAGAACCAACATAACTAATCTCATAGACATATAAATATCTCAAATTTAAAACCTGTGGAATCTAAATATCGTAAACCAACCTCTCCGTAGATAAACTCAAGGTTTATCTTCCTTTCATCATTAGCCTAAGTGCAATATATGGCACTACGAAAAAAGTGAAAATCAATATCTTCCAAACGGCTATAGCGATAGTATACATCTGAGTAAACTCTCCATCTGTACTATCAAACATAAAACTCCAGACATCAGTAATCAAATCTCTAAACAGAAAGTACATCAAACTATTAAAAAGCAACAAACCTAAATTGATGATTGCACACCATCCAAGAAATGACTTCAGTTGAGAGATATTCATATAATATTATTTTTATAAAAAAGATTGAACAAAGCCCAATTCAGAATCTACATTCTACAATGACAAACAGGTCGCATAAAACTTTGAGTCTGCTGATAGAATGGATAAGCATTTCCACTTCCCTCTAATTCCCAGAAAAATTTCGTTCTCTCAGATTTTGAATTTCCTATTTCATTCATAGTAGCCGCATCATATAGGCGACCATTGATCATAGTATGTGTCACCTTTTCAGAGTCTCTAATATCCTTTAATGGATTACCATCGATGATGATTAGATCAGCTAGCTTGCCTTCTTTGATGGACCCTATTTCTGTTTCCATACCGAGATACTCAGCACCATTCATCGTAGCTGCTCGCAGGGCTTGCATATTCGTCATACCACCTTGCTCTAGCATCCATAACTCCCAGTGGGCACCGAGGCCTTGTATCTGTCCATGAGCACCTAGATTGATGTTGACGCCTGCATTTTGCAATTTGGCGCAAGACTGAGATGTGAGTATATGTCCATTTTCATATTCTTCATCAGGAATCATCATACGGTGACGAGATCTGCTATCTACGATCGCTCTTGGCGTAAATGTCAACAGTCTTTCTTTCTCCCAAACATTCGTTTTTTGATACCAATAAAACTCTCCGTTTACACCTCCGTAGTTGACAATCAATGTTGGAGTATTACTGGTATTCGTAGATGACCAAAACTGAATTACATCATCGTACAATGGCGCTACTGGAATATTATGTTCTACACTAGTATGACCATCCGCGACCATACTTAAGTTATGATGAAAAAACGATCCGCCTTCAGGCACTACTCTGATTCCCATCTCTCTCGCGGCTTCGATTACTTGTTGGCGTTGTTCTCTTCTCGGTTGGTTATAAGATTTTACAGAGAATGCTCCATAAGCCTTTGTTCTTCTTAGTGCAGATTTAGCATCTTCCAAATTATTGATTACCGCTTTGAAGTCTCCATCTGCTCCATATAAGATCGTACCTGTAGAGTAGATTCTTGGACCTACCATCTTTCCTGATCTCACCATTTCAGATTGAGCGAATGTGATCTCACTATTGACAGAGGGGTCATGAGTAGTCGTTACACCATAAGCCAGATTAGTATAATACTGCCAATGCTTTTGAGGACTTACACCACCGCGAAATGCTCCTAAGTGTGCATGCACATCTATGATTCCTGGCATAATTGTCTTTCCTCCTAGATCGATAGTAGTTACTCCTTTTGGCAATTTGATATCGAGAGGACCATCACTTATATGAGTGATTTTATTTTCTGTCACTACTACTGATCCATTCTCTATGACACGATCACCTTCCATTGTTATGATGTGTGCATTAGTAAATACAATGGTTCCTTTTGGCTTATCTACATCTGCGACTACAGCGATCACTTGCCCTACTGTATCAATGGGTGGAATACTGTCTACCGCACCATCCAAATGCAAAAAACGTTCTCGCAATGGAGCGGTAAAATATTCATTACCCAATGTCCAATGCAATTCTTTACTATCCCCTGACCAATGCAAATTAATACCTGCATCTCTAGCTACCTGTGACACAGGAACCATCTTTGTCTTAGCTGACAATCCTATCGGCTGTCCTATACTCGGCATGGGCGCTATATACACTTTATACAACTCTGAAAATGCGATCCACTGATTGTCCGGACTCGGAGTAAACTGCGTCGTATAACTCGTATTAAAAACTGTATGCATTTCTTTCTTGTCCAAATCGTATCTATGAAATGATTTTTTGATTGAACCGAATACATGCCCCCCTTTAGTGAGATAAACACCTTTGCCATCTGCAGTATACATTGGATAATCCCCTTCAGTAGTAATCAATGTAGATTTACCACCACTAGCAGCTACTTCATATATCCCAGGATCAGTAGCGAATGTGTATCCCATATGTCCATTTCCGCCTTCTTTCTTATAGATGATTTTACTGCCATCTGGAGAAAAAGATGGCGTACGATACATTCCCTTTTCCGTAGTTAGGCTCACAGGATTTCCACCTCCAATGCCTACTTTCTTTATTGCTCCTAGCGTCTCATCATTCCAACTTACGAAGACTACATTTCTTCCATCTGGAGAAAAACTAGGTTCAGCTTCTATATCTTTAGTATTGGTCAACTTCTTTGGTTTACCCCAAGAGTCACCTTTCTTTTCCGCTTTCCAGATACTCCCTAAAGCATTGAACACCACAGTATTCCCATCTGGAGAAGTACGAAGATCTCTTAACACTTTTGCAGTCATCTGATTACCATCTACCGCATTTTGAAACTCTAACGTCTTCATCATTTTATGCTCCACTTCCACTTCGAAGGGAATCTCAGTAGCATCACCAGTCACCGCATTAACTTTATGAATCTTTCCTTGCCCCCATATTATGATTTGTTGATCATCAGGCATCCAGTCGAATCCTGTATAGATTCCAAATACCGTCCATGCTTCTTGCTGATCTTTACTTAATCCATCGAATATTGGAAAATCTCTTCCTGTCGCTAGATCATGCACAAATAGTACAGACTTAGTTCTTACCCTGCGTACATACGCTAGCTTTTTACCATCATTAGATATCTGAGGACGACATGCGCCTCCAGGACCACCAGTGATTTTTTTGGTCTTCCCAGTTTCCATATCATAACGCTTCACTACGAATATCTGATCGTTAGGATCTTTGTTATACTGAAAAAATCCGCCAGGGTATACGTCCTCGCTGTAGTAAAGGTATTTTCCATCAGGAGAAAATACAGGTTCATTGACATCTTGTTGATCATTTTTACGCTTAGTGATCTGAATGCCATCGCCACCTGTGATATGATACTGCCACATCTCGCCTGCCCCTAATGATCTTGAAGACGTAAAATGCTTACGTGCTACAAGGTATTGTCCATTAGGATGCCATGTTGCATTATTGAGTAATCTGAATGACTCTTTAGTAATCTGCTTGGCATCGGAGCCATCGGCTTTCATATACCATATATTATCTCCTCCTCCTGCATCTGATGTGAATGAGATATACTTCCCATCTGGACTAAATCTAGGTTGTACTTCCCAAGCCAATCCTGACCTAATCGCTTTGGCTTTACCACCAGTAACTGGCATAGAAAATATATCACCTAACATATCAAAAACTATCGTGCTACCGTCAGGGCTTACATCGACACTCATCCATGTCCCTTCATTGGTTTTGATTGTGGTCATAGTCGAATCTCCAGGAGGGTGATTGACATCCCATTTCTTGTCGTCAGTTTGAGCTGTTAGGGTATTACAAGATGCTAGTAAGCAAATTAAGTATAAGAGGTTTCTCATGGTTAGTATTTATATATAGGTAAATATAATACATCTTCAGGAAGGCTCACATTGTAAAACATACTGATTATCAGCTATAGAAATCAATATAGCTGTGCTAATCTTAGTTGATATTATTATTAAATGATGAATTTTTATTAGACCAACCTCTGTGGCAAATCGGATATAAACGAATGCACACCAAGTACATATATAAAAAATTTTAATGCATTAACGTATTGAAGTTGTACGTTCACGTGTTATTTATGCCGTTTATGTATCCCATTGATATATACTTTCAGACTAAGACAAACCGCTTTAAATTTAGAAGAACAAGTTTGGAATACTGAGTAAATCAATTTAGTGTTAAAGCATATGTACATTCATGTGTTTCACATCTATTGAATCCACTTATTAGTCCAAGAAACACCTATTTTTTTTTCATTTTATAAACTACCATACTATGCAATTAATCATAGAACTCCTACTTAGATTTATAGGTACTGACGATACTGGAATGTAAATTTAAAAGCTTATCAAGTTGTAATTCTAAACGTCAATTGAACAACCACTTAATTAGGTAGTTGAAATTAAAACATCCATGAATTAGTATAGAAATTACTTATCTTGGTATATCACATCCTACAATGGAAACTTTGTGATACTAATGCAAAAGGGTTATGAATTGACTTCATAACCCTTCTTTTTATACTTAAATTTTTATCCTTAGATGCGAACCACTTCACTTTCTTTCAACCAGCCGATTTCTGTATCTGCGGTTACTACCTTGATCCATTCATCTATTTGATCTACGATTTTTACTTTTGTGCCTGCTTCTATATCTTTTACAATAGGACTTCGATCATCTGCTCCTTCGTGCATATCATAGTCAGCTTTCATTACAATAGCATATTCAGTACTAGTAGACAATGTTTTCGATGTATTGCCTAGTGCCAAGATAACTAACAGCATAATTGGCAATCCTAACGTGGCAAAAAAAGCTTTTTTCTTCCAATCAGGTCTATCTGCGATCCACCAATAATATAGAGCCGCAATCAAGCCTCCGGCTACGATCAGACTAAGTATCATCCAGAGATTCGCACTCATTAGCCCTGCCAATCCTTTCCACCAACGTACTAGAAACATCTCTTCTACTGGTATAATATCAAAGTCTGTTTCTTCTCTTATAATGGACAAATTATTATAAGCTTGTTCGTGTCCACTATCTAGTCTCAATGCCCTTTCGTAATTGAGTGCCGCTTTAGCTATATTATTATTTTCTTGATAGAGGCGTCCTAGATTATAATATATATCAGCTGAGCCATGCTCTCCTAACGACTCAAATGTTTCGATAGCTTTCTCGTTATCTCCAGTTTTTGTCAGAGTCAGGGCTTCTTGTAATATCTCTTTTTGCTGTGCCACTCCGACTTGAAGTACAGCTACAATAACAATTAATAAAAATGAAAATCTTGACATCATATGTGTGGATATAATTCTAAATTCAAAATTACGAAACGTGTTCAATTTCGTCAATAATCCAATCGCCCAAAATTGCCAAGCACGTATTATTACAACTTAAGATCTCTAGTCAGGTTACTTTTTAGATCAGCAAGTGTCTTTGGCCTTTCAGAAAATCTCCAATTAAAACCTTCCAATTTAATATCTTCATGATTAGTCCCTCGCATAGGCAATATCTTTGACCTAGGACTGGTAAAAAACTTGATACTCTTTATATCATTATCAGAAAAAGTAAATCTTATTTTGCTGCATTCTGTAGAGTTGACCCCTATATATGCCTTAAAATCATCCAACATATAGTAGAGTGATCTCGCATTTCCTATGACATCCATTGTCGTAAGTTTACCTTCCGCAAATGACGTTGTGATCCTCTTTCCTGAAATCTGATTGTAATAGATAAGGTCTGCACTATTCACCATAAATGCTTTGGGATACACTTCCATTTTATCTATATCATCATTAGCTAAGTATATCTCGATCGTATCTCCAGTGATCTGCGAACTATCAGACCATACCACAGGATCATCTAATAGTAAAAACAACGAATCTTTATCTTGATACACCAACGAATCACAAATCGCTTGTAGACTTGGACGCATGATCTGCACATTGTCATCTGCTATCAAATAGTTAATAGTATCAATCAAACCTAATGTATCTGTGACATACTCACTATAAGACGTGAGTATATCGGCAGAAAGGTAAAGCGTATCTCCATCAGATATGTTTTGCATCAGAGGCTTGCCTTCGTCATTCGTCGCTTTCACATATCCTGTTGACTCTTGATAATTGAGGTGATCGCATATAATCGAGATTCCAGCAGAAGTATCTTGCCAAACTACATTTCCATCCGCATAAGCTGTATTCGTCGCCTTATCATAATCTACCGCCTCAGCTGATATTATATACGGTGGATCAGAGATCACTGACTGACCTTTCACTTTAAATGCTTCAGTCTTTTTATCATAGTCGATTCGGTCACCCTTCACCTTACTCTTTGCATTTTCAAAAGTTGCATTACCTACTAATTCTGCAGATTCAGTCTTTTCATTGTAGACAATTAGATCTCCAGTACCTATATCTTCTTTATTGCGATAGTAGGCATCTCCTTCCAATCTAATCACACCTGTTGATTTGGTATACTTGATACTCTGAGCATTGGCTTCGACATCCGTCTCTCTAAATTGGGCATTCTTTTCAAACAAAGCTACTTCATCATCCATGTCATAGAATCCACTTTCGCAGTAGATATCTCTATTCAGCTGCTGAATCCTAGTGGGTCCCATAAATATCGCTCGCTGCTCATCAGTAAGAAAACTCATAGAATCCGCTCGCATCTTCATATCCTCACCTTCGATATATACATCATCGTAAAAGAATGCTTGATCATTATTGACATCATAATACCCTCTGACAGATTGCAAACTACTATTCTCTTGAACCATGATCGCAGTATCTTGATATGAAGCTATCTTGGTTTTGGTATCATAAATAAGGATATCACTATATAGCTTTTTACTGCCATTCTCTAAAACCACATCTTGATATAGATAAGCTATCGAAGAATCTCCATGAAAATATAGACTATCCGCAAAGGTTCTAATGGTATCATTCTGAATGAAGATCACATTACCTTTGGCCCAAAGATCATTGCCAACAACCCTTGCTGTATCACAAAACATAAAGAGACTATCCTTATACAATTTCACATCTCCATAAAACAACTGCTCTAATTCATCACCTGATAGATCTGTGATACGAGTCTCTGCAAACTTTACGATAAGACGATCCGTTTTAGACGTATCTTGAGATTCTTCTTGCTGGGCAAAGGCGTTGAAGCTCAATAAAGAGGCTATAAAAAACAATATGAGACGAGATGTACTAATAAGGCTTATGGTATTGATTATCTACTTAACGTAATAGATTCTGTATTTGAATCCGAGTGTAAAGATAAAGTCTTGTTAAGATTATTGGTTAGTTTTTGCAGAGAATAGAAATCTATGTAAGAGAGACCTCGTTTTCAATCGCCTCTTCAACAAATTGATCTCAAGATTTTATTTTTAACATCGCAGCTTTATAAGCTTTTGATTGTGTAGTATCAGTGCAATCTTTACTTTGAATGAGCCTTTAATGATTTGAATGGATATTCTAGTTTATCTGTTATAATAATTTTTTATTTCTTAGTCCATTCACAATCTCTTTATTTGACATAGCTTTATAGTTCATTTCCTCAGTTAGGCTTATCTAGTATTTAGTTTCAGTTAAACATCTTCTCCGATAACGCCTTACCTACTCCACTTCCTATAGCCACACCCATTCCCCCTAATCGAACGCCTACAAACACCCCTTTTTCCACTTCTTTAATTATAGGTGATTTAGTATCTCCTACTCCCAATATGCCACTCCATTCATACTCAAAATTAGTAGCTACACCTAAGATTTTCTCTTCTACGAAAGATTTTAGGTATTGCTTTAGATTATCAGTCTGACCAAATTCTGAAGTCGTCTCTTGCTCTTCATATAGATTACGCGCACCGCCGATAAGTATCCTGCCATCAATCTCTCTAAAGTAAATATAGCCTTGATCATAATGATAGCATGATTGCAATGGGTTATTTGCTATACACTCAGTCACATATACCTGATTACGAACGGCTTGCATCGGCAAATTAGGTAATAGAGTCCTTGACAATCCATTGGTACATACCGCTATCTTGGATGAAGTAATGACCTTATCTGATAGATGAATTTCGCTAGATGCAACCGATTGGACTGATGCTCCGTAAAGAAGATGGATTCCCAAATTCAATGCTTTCTTGTGCAGCGCAGCCATCATATGCATAGGATTGAGTTCACCTTCATATTGGTTATAAATGGCCTTAGGGTAAAAAGACGGAGACAGTGATTGATTGACAACAGAAAAGCAGTCTTGGAGTCCGATAGCATCAGCCACCATCGTATTATATTCATCCACCTTGACTAATGCCGACATCTGAAAGGCATTGTCTGAGTCTAGCACTTCAATACCACCACGCGATCGAAAAGAAAGGTCTCCTCTCGATACATTGGACTGCAGTAGCTGAAGGCCTTCCCATCGCATCTTTATTAATGACACTTGATCTTCATAAGACATATGCGTACTATCGGATAATAGCTCCGTAACACTTCCAAAGCAAGCAAAACCGGCATTCTTAGTACTTGCTCCAGAAGGCAATGATGAGCGCTCTAGCACTAATATCTTTAATTCTGGCCTTGCAGACTTAGCTGCGATGGCTGTGGACAAGCCTACTATACCTGCACCTACTACTACTAAATCGTTATCTTCAAAATAGTACCTCTCTTCCCAATATGATAGATTCAATTTTATTTATCTTTGCTTACAAGTTTCAAGGTAAAGAATATACCTTGGATAATTATTAAAAGAGCTGATAGTCAATTCTCAAGATGGAATACTCTCAGTCACGTATTATCAAAATAAAAATCAATCCTCGTGATACAAAGAATACAAAGCCTTTTTCTACTACTATCTAGCGCAGCATTCTGGTCTGAATTTGCATTACCATTCGCCACTACTGATGTTGCCAGCCCTGGAGTGCTTAGTGATATGGTTTATAATATACAAGACAGTCCAGTATTATTAGCCTTGACAGCTATTGGTGGGGTGGTTACTTTAGGAGCCATCTTCCTATTCAATAATAGACCTTTACAAAAGCGCTTATCGTACTTAGGAGTTGTCATGGCTATCTTACTTCCGCTAGTGGCATTCTTACTGATTTACAATGAGCGTACTGGAGAAGCACTTGGTGCTATAAATGATGGTATGGGTATATATCCACCAATCATAGCGCTGATATTCGCTGTACTTGCTGGAAGAGCTATAGGCAAAGATGATAAACTAGTGAAGTCAATGGATAGACTTAGATAGGCTGAATTTAGAATATTTTACTGATTGAGCGATTTTCATCTCTGTCAGGATCACTTTGTCTTTTCATAATCTAACTAGATCAGGCAAAGATCTTACACTTGACACCTAATACATAAGAGAAGCATGGAGATCAAAGCAATACTAGAGCATATCAGATGTAGTGCCGCCGCTCCAACACCTAAGGTATTGGCCAACGAACATTTTGTCTACTTAATATTCTTTGTGGAAGATATCTCTGTACAAGATGCTGAGAATAGCCCTTTCAATCGAGTACCTGTCGATCAAATCGCATCTATTCGATTCAATAGATACATCCAATATAAATTTGGTAGCCCAAACGATGAGACCTTAGAAGATCACTATTATTATGATCTTGGTCTAGAACCTTTCGTCTTTCAAGAGATAGTAGATTCTGATTGGATAGCTGAACTTAAAGAGCTGGATGTATTAGACGATAGCCGTGATGACAATCATTGGGATCAACAACATCATATTATTATACCTTTAAAAGATTCTTGTTTTGAGGTAGTCTGCAATGGCTATACCTTAATAGATGAAACCTGTCAGACCATGAGGGAAGAAGTATTGCGATTGGCAGAATTAGTGTAATACGAAAGATTTACCCCAGTCATATTAAAAGAGAAAGGGTACAAACATAAGCTTGTACCCTTTCAACCTAAATATGTGCTTCTTTAAATGATTTTTCTTTGAGGATGTTCTAATATCTACTTATGAGTTTTTCTTAAGCTCGGCAAATCTACACATTATCTTATTCCAAAAATATCTTCTAAATGACTTTTAGTGTATCAAATAGTCATATTTCTATACCATACAAACATATATAACTTTACACCAAAATTAAGAACATTAACGCCCAAAGTGCTGAAAAGCATACATTTGGGATGAATGGGCATACTACTGGGTCAGTAAGGAGCGATCCAATGTTCTAGAAATAGGAATTTTTAATTCTTGGTCCATAATGGCTATACAAGATCTAGCATTACCTTCTACTTTATTTATTTTCTGTCTATTAATAATATAGGATTTATGGCATCTGACAAACGATTCATCATCTCCAAGTTGTGTTTGCAATTCAGTTAACGTAATTCGCAAAAGATGTTTTTGAACTTCATCACTTTCATCTTGATAGGATATCTCTACATAATTGCCAGTACTCTGAGCTACTATAAAATCATCAAGCTTAACTTCAAATTTTGGATCTGACTTGTTATTTGAGATAAGTACTATAGTGCTATCTAATTCTTCTGTCTCTTTGAGTGTTAGTTTCGAATTGATCTTAGATGCCTGATTATCATGACTACGCTTCGCTAGCTTCTCAGTCAAGTAAATCATGAGTAGCAAAGGAAATACACCCACTGCTATGGTCATAAATACAAATTGCAAAAAATGCCATTGAGGTGCGATGTTTACACCTATTGTGGTATTGTACAGATAGTTAGTGAATGCTATTAAAAATAAAGAAGACATGATGCAAGATGTCTCTCGACCTATCGTCCAGCGATCTTCATTAAAAAAAATGGGGAAAATACGTGGTAAGATAAAAAAGTAGATTGCAAGAGAAACAAAAGTACATATGCCAAATCCTGCTAAATAGGTCACATTATGTACTACATGTAATCCAAAAGGTTTGAATACTACCAATATCAGCACTACCGCCAAAGACGTAATACTAATGATAGCTAGCTCTGTCCTAATATCAGAAATCAGAGGATAAGGCTTAGCAAACCAAGACTTGACACTATTTATCATATTATACTATAGTAACTCAAACTAAACTGGCTCATCGTGAAATTAAGCTTTATCTAGCGATATCACTAATAAAAAACTATTCCTCCTCATCCACACTATTCCCTAACTTCTTATCCTCTACATTATCATTGAGAAAGTCGTTAAGTTTATCGATATTGAAGCTAGATTGCATTTCGCCAAATTCGTTGATTTTGATGTCAAAGCCTTTGAGCTCATCATGCACATTTGGCTTTCCTTGTTTTTTCATTTTCTTTGGCATATTTCGGTATTCTTTTACTATGATTGAGCAGCGGCTTTGATCTCCTTGATCGTATTCAGACCACCCTTCATTCTATTCAACACTTCTTCACGTCCTAGCAGTTCCATCATTTCGAAAAGATCTGGACCTTTCATAGTACCTGATGTCGCTAATCTGAGGACTGGCATAATAGCTCCAAAAGACAATTCGTTGTCTCCTATATAGCCTTTGATAGCTGCTTGTGTACTCTCTGCATCGAAAGTATCGACACTTCCGAGAAGCTCAGTTAAGGCTATAAAATGTGGATCGTTATCCTCTTTATACTTCTTGCGAATCATCTTAGCATCGTACTCTGTAGGTGTGCCAAACAAAAAAGCACCTACCTTAGGAATATCTCCTACCGTCTCTACCCTCTCTTTCATTAGTTCGCACGCTTTTGCAAGATATTCGTCGCTATAATCTGTACTGACCTCGGATCTAATCATCTTAGCGAGTTCAACGTCCGATGTTTTAATTATATACTGCTGATTATACCATTTGGCTTTATCGTAGTCAAACCTCGCTCCACTCTTAACGATACGCTTGATGCTGAATGTTTCTATTAATTCATCCAATGAGAAGATCTCCTGCTCTGTACCTGGATTCCAGCCTAGAAAAGCTAAGAAATTAATCACAGCTGCTGGCAAAAAACCAAATTCTCTAAATCCAGAATATATCTCTTCTCCATCTTTTGGATCCCATTCTAATGGAAATACAGGAAGACCAAATTTCGCTCCATCACGTTTACTTAATTTACCCTTACCTGTAGGCTTGAGAATCAATGGGAGGTGAGAAAACTGTGGCGCTTCCCAACCCATAAATCTATACATCAATACGTGATGTGCCGTACTACTCAGCCATTCTTCACCACGAATTACGTGAGAGATCTTCATTAAATGATCATCTACTATGTTAGCCAAATGATATGTGGGCATTCCGTCACCTTTGAGGATTACCTTATCATCTAAGTCTTTGGTATTGAAGCTTACCTCACCTCTTACAAGATCAGTGATTTTGACATCTTCATTCTCTGGCATCTTGAGTCTGATCACGAATGGCGCTCCACTATCCAATTTTGCCTTCACTTCATCTGCTGTTAGCGTTAAGCTATTAGTCATCTTGACACGAGTAATTGCATCATATTTAGCATTGGCATCTTCCACACGCATCTCATCTAGATCCGCAGGGGTATCCCATGCATAATATGCATTGCCTTGCTCTACCATCTCTAATGCATACTTCGCATAGATATCTTTACGTTCAGACTGGCGATAAGGGCCATACTCACCTCCAAATCCTGGACCTTCATCTGGAGTTAATCCAAACCAATTCAAGGCTTCTATGATATAGTCTTCTGCTCCGGGTACATATCTATTTTGATCTGTATCCTCTACTCTCAATATAAAGGTACCTCCTGCATGTTTAGCAAATAGATAATTATATAATGCGGTACGTACGCCTCCTATATGTAATGGCCCTGTTGGACTTGGTGCAAATCTTACTCTTACATCACTCATAATACTATATTCTCTATATTGAATTGTTATTGTCTTGTCGCCTCTACAGGTAGCGTATTTTCCAGATATAGCAGAAATACACCCAATTTGATGGCGGTTTACCTAATTTTGTGTGGAATACTGAAAAAATCGTCTCTATTATGACACAATTCTTCTGTTGCCTCGTTATTAGGGTGCAAAGTAATCCTATTTAGAGGATAATATCAAATACAACAATGTACATAATTAAGACACCCAAGCTTATAAGGAAGTTATTCCCTAACTATCTGTGGAATAAATCAAGAAAGAAGCCTTATGTATATTTCACCTTTGATGATGGCCCCATACCAGAAGTAACTCCATGGGTACTCGATACGCTACAGGACTATGACATGCATGGTACATTTTTTTGTGTAGGCGACAATGTGAGAAAGCACAGTAAAATATATGATCGCTTGATTTCGGAAGGTCATAGTGTAGGTAATCATAGTTACTCTCACAAATCTGGCTGGAGTACTGACGCCGAAAACTACCTTAACGATGTCGAGCTTTGTAGTTCTTTTGTCCAATCCGATCTCTATAGACCACCATACGGTCGGTTAAAACCTCAACAAGCAGAAGCTATAAGGCATCAATATAAAATTGTGATGTGGGATATACTGAGCGGAGATTTTGATCAAAGCATTACAGCGGAACAATGTTATCAGAATGTAATCCAAAATCTAAAGCCTGGATCTATCATAGTCTTCCATGACAATATCAAGTCCTTCGAAGTATTAAAACAAGTGCTTCCTCGAGTATTGCAATATTGTCAATTACACGGACTAACTTCTAAGCCTCTAAAATACAGCAGTAAAAAGAAAGAGTTAGCTATAGCTTAACTAGGACAACAATTAACTTAAGCCTAATTCGTCCATTAATTCCTGTGCTTCGATTTTATACTTGAAGTTAGCATCAGCATCTTTGAGCACCACCCAAGCTTTATTAATCTCTTTCTTAGCCTCATTCTTTTTACCTTTTTTATTGAGCAGTTTTGCTTTTACCAATAAATGTAATGGCGAATATGGATCTTCTTCCAATCTAAGATCTAAGGCTTTCAGGCCTTCATCATAATCTGCAGACTTGACAAAAGATTCAAAATAATTCTGGCTAATGAGGTCATAATTTTTCACCTTATCGATTAAAACTTCCCAATCTGCTCTAGCTTTTTTATAATCCTCTTTTTGAAACGCTATCTCGGCATCATATAATTTTATTAGATCTTCTCCTGCAGACGCTAATAATATACCTTTAACCTTAGCGTATTTGTCTTCCATTCCTACTACATCTTCTGCGAAAGTGGCAATAATAAAATCGTTGAGATTAACGATTAGATTCTTTTGTAATGGAGGCATCAGATCTTCCAATGCTCTTACATTTCTTTCGATGCTATCTATTGCTCCTATCATCTGATACATTCCAGATGTAGAGTACTCTGTCTGCATAAATGCAATAGGCGGATACTGAGTTAAGAACACCGTCTTCAGTTTTCTACGCTCATCGTAATAGGACTTCGCCTTTCCTTGCCTTAAGTAGATTTCCATTTGTTTACTATATATGGATATAGTATCGGCCGCAGTGTTAGCCGCAAAAAGTAGATTATTCAATATTCTCTCTGCTTCGGCAAACTTGTTTTGCTTGTTATAGATATTAGCTTTCTTGAGGTCATATTTGATATCATTTGTATTCATAATAGACAGCTCATCTAATGTTTCTATGGCCTTTTCAGTCTTTCCTTGCTTAGCATAGATATCGGCTAACAGTGTAGTAGACTCCGCTTGCTTAGGATGCGCCTCCTTATATTTCACAAGATACTCTTCTGCCTTACCATACTCCTTAGTTGATATCAACTGATTAGCATAAGTCACAAACAATGATCCTTTATGGCCTTGCTCTAACGCGCTTTCAACCAATGCTCTAGCTTTATCGACTTGGAATGTTCTATTGTATTGAGCCATTAACATATCCACTGGTTTTTTATCTTGTGGATACAATTTTCGCCAATTCTTCAATAACGTTTCTCCCTTATCTTGCTCTTCACTAAACATATAATTGAGATACTTTAAAGATAGTTGTTGCCTTTCAGATACGTTCTCCACGTACTTCATGGCCTCCTTCATAGAACCTCTTGTTTCTTGACCAGAGATGAGTTTTACATTAGCTAAAATCATGTGACATTCAGCACAAGTAGGATCTAATTCTACTGCCTTCTCCAACTGTACCTTTGCAACACTAGCTTGAGTGCCATCCTTTTCCATTGTAATCAATGCATCAACGTAATGATGAAAAGCAGCGGTATCCGCAGTAATCAAATTACTCGCTGGCAAGGTCACTAACGTTTCAATCCCTTCCACAGGACTTAGCTTTATTTTACCATTTACAAAATCTGTTATTTTTTGCGTAAGCTGAATTATATTATCTGATTGCAATACTTCATTCGCAACTTCCTTACCTGTATTAGTTTCGTAGACAATCACTTCTACTTTAGTTTCTTCATCATTCAAAAACCTACCGCCAACAAAGAAATCCGAATAATAGTTTTCAGAAATATTACGCTTAGTACTCAAAGGAATATTATCAAATACTTCGTAGTTATAATGCTTATAGCTTTCATTGATACCCTGAGGACTAATACTGGTGATACGCATGTCCTGCTCTAGTGCGTTATCTAATAAAACTGCAGAACCTATTCCTTTCCATGTTGGTTTATTTCCGTTTTCGTTTTCCAAAGGAAACAATACTACCCTTTTAGAAAATTCCATCTTAGGTACTTCTCTGATGATCGTCTCTCCTTCGTCTGTTGTGATCTCTACCTCTGATGTAGTCTGCGACGTACCAGTAATCAAAAACATGGATGCACCTAATGCCAATATCAAATTTAATGGATATGCTATCTTTTCAAGTTTCCACCATTTATCCGCGCCTGGTCTACCATGCAGATAGATCAATGCAATTACTGAGGGTAATATCAATAGTTGAAGCAAAAATATTTTATCTACCCATGAACCATCGATACCGTACCTGCGTACACCCCACTCTACAAATTGGATTACCCCCCAACTTGCAGCCAAGTATGTGGCAAAAAACTGGAAAAACCTCCTATCCCATAGATCTGAGAAAAACGACTTTTTATTATTACTATCTGACATAAGGGTAAAATACTTAATTGAATATACAAAATTACCTACAAGTTGGCTACTAGACGACAATCCGATAGATGAAATAATAATTAAATATTTACGCATCTTTGCGCCTTGCAACGAATATTGGACAATATCTTAGATGAAAGCATTAGTAATATCAGGAGGAGGAAGTAAAGGAGCATTCGCAGGCGGAGTAGCCGAATACTTAATCAAAGAGGAAAAACAGGATTACAAAATACTCTTAGGCACCTCTACAGGTAGCCTACTAGTACCTTCTTTGGCTATAGAAGATATCGTAGATATCAAGACAGCTTATACAAGCGTACGCCAGAAAGACATCTACAATGTCAATCCTTTCAAGATCAAAAAGCTAAAGGACGGAGGCATCAAAACGTCAATAAATCACCTAAACATACTCAAACAATTCCTTAGAGGTAAGAAGAGCTTTGGTGAGCATAAGAATCTTCGTGCTACGATCAAAAAATTCTTTACTGAAGATGATTATCACGCTGTGGTAAGGTCTGATAAGAAAGTTGTCATCTCAGTTTCTAATCTGACTACGCGATCTATGGAGTATAAATATCTCCGTGATTGCACGTATGAAGATTTTGTAGATTGGATGTGGATCTCGTCGAGTTTTGTACCTTTTATGAGTCTCATAGAGAAAAATGGCTACGAATATGCAGACGGAGGATTTGGCAATTATATACCTATCCAACAGGCGATAGATGCTGGTGCGACTGAGATAGACGTAATTGTACTCATCCCTAAGTACAGCGACAAGCAACATGGAAAATCACGTAATGCTTTCGATGTATTGCTTCAAAGTATGCAATTTATGCTCAAGCAGATTGCGTATGATGATATATATATTGGTCATCTAGAAAGCATATATAATGATCAAGTCAAAGTAAGATTTTTCTTTACTCCTAGGTTACTTACCGAGAATTCTTTCTACTTTGATCCAGTACAAATGAAAGAATGGTGGAAAGAAGGCTTTGATTTTGCCGCCAATAAAATAGCAGAGTACAATGCCAGAACCTCAGTATAAAAGAATTAATGGACACGGCCATCTACTTCCTAATCCGGAGCAGATACCGCAGTTTATGAAAGATAAAGGTTACTTCTGGATAGAAGATGACAGATCTTATATGTGTCAGGGCGACTGGAAAAGACCAATCACTGCACCCAGTTTTTTCTTAGAGGAAAAACTGAAGTGGATGGATGATCAACATATCGATCATATGGTAGTCATAGCTCTCTCGCAGCTATATGCCAATGGACTACCCAAGCAAGCTGCTAAGGATATGCACTCGTGGTACAATGACTATCAAGCTCTGCTACAAGCGTACCACAAAGATAGGCTGACCTGCGGTATGGTAGTACAGCCTGCATACATGGACCAAGCGCTCAAAGAAATAGAGCGTTGTGTCACTAAGCTCAAACTCAAAGTACTTTGTCTCCCTACTCATTATCAAGATCAATCTGGAGTATGGCGCACGACTGCTCATGAGTCTGTAGATCCCATCTGGGAATTAGCTAATGAACTTGGCTTAGC
>CALKJD010000034.1 GCA_937995755.1 uncultured Saprospiraceae bacterium
AAGTAGGCTTTAATAATATTGAAAAATGAATTATAAACTACTTCGATTCTATCTTTTGTTGGCTATATGGTTTTCATTTGAAGTTGTAAATGCTCAAAATGAATTCAATAAAATATTTCTATATGATCAAGAAATTATTCGTAATGAAATATTGCATGAATCTGACGACGCATACTATGCTATAGGCTATGCTGACGACAACTCTAATATAACTGTAGGAATACATGTGTCGAAACATGACAAAATTAGTGGAGCTGTCTTAAACACAACGTATTTTGCGATAGATAGCACATGGAGTTTTTTAGAGCATTCGAACGATGTATATCAAGAGGGGAACTCTTTGTTTTTTGGATTTAAAGGGGATCAACTATATACTCTAGAATATAATTTGTTGACCGCAGAAATAAATATAGTGGATGAGATTCCATTTCCAAGTGATTGGACAGGAGTTTACTTACATGATTTGTTAACTTTTAATGATACTTCCTTGTATGTTACTACATGTTATTTGGAAGGTGACAGCACTCATCTAGGTTTTTATCTTACCTATCCTGATGGGACACACGAATTTAAGCATTTACCTAGAACAGATAGCCTAAAATCTCTTGGTTTGATGATGAAAAGAGAAAATGGTAACTATATGCTGTTTAGCCATTTGAAAGGAGAGAATTTATTTTGGGATAGGTCACTTGCTTTTTTTGAACTGGATAAGGATTTTAATGTATTAAATAATTACTATACGGTCAGTACGGATGGCTATATCACCCCTAAAAGCATCTTACCCATCAATAATGAAGAAGTACTTGTGTTAGCTGCCTTCTACGATTGGGATAACATTAGAGGTATGCATGCCTATAGTCATCAGATACTGAGATATCATATAGATAACAGAGAGATTATTTGGTCATCCAATTACGGTTTTCCGGCTTCCAATGGATTATTAGGCGGAAAAATAGTAGCCTCACACGAAGAAGATCATTACTTATATTGTACTTCAGCGGTAAGAGCGGATGCTACAGTAGATTCGTTTAGTACAGTAGGTCGAGTAGTAAAGATAGATGATAATGGTGAGCAAATATGGCAAAAAGACTATGCATATTACACCAATCATAGAGATGACCATAGTCTATACGATATCATAGCTACTTCAGATGGTAACTACTTAGTAGGCGGAAAAGCACAAGCGGATCACACCTACGGCTGGCTTCTAAAGATCAATGAATCAGGAGAGATAGTAAGTGACAGCTTAGTCAATGTAACATGGACAGATAATGATTGGACTAAAAACATACAGATCTATCCTAACCCTACGGTAGACCATATCTATATCAATCAAAATGCCGTGGATGATATCACTTATCACTTGTACGATGTACAGGGTAATGCAATCGATCATCTAAATATCAATGCCAAAGATCAAGGAGTGATATGGGATGTATCAGATTTGATTAGTGGCAGCTATTTTATACGGATGGTGAAGGAGGGGAAGGTGATTGGGTCTACAGTATTGATAAAGCAGGGTGGTTAGGAATGGATCATTGTAAAATCACAATGAATCCAATTCAAAAAATGAATTTACTGCTTAATAACTGTTGTCGATCAAATTGACAGCTCAAGCGCTATTAGCCTCAACAACTATTTCTTCAGATCCTCATCCTTCCTCTTCGCCTTATACCTTCCCTTTCCAGATAGCGTTCCATTAAAAGTCATAGTCGGCTTCAGTTTATCTTGCTCCTCTTGTGGTAATCGCTTAAAGTCTCTACACTTTTCAGAGCAGCAGCCTTCGTATTTATCTCCACACTCTCCGCATTGAATAAATAGGATATGGCAGGCTTCGTTGGCACAGTTAGTATGATCGTCGTTTTCGGTTCCACATTGGTGGCATTTGGAGATGATATCTTCTGAGATTCGCTCTCCCATACGTTCGTCAAATACGAAATTCTTCCCTTTAAACTTGTTAGTCAGTCCTTGTGCTTCGGCTTGTCTAGCGTACTCTATGATACCGCCATCTAGCTGATATACTTTTTCGAATCCTCGGTGCTTGTAGTAGGCACTTGCTTTTTCGCAGCGGATACCACCGGTGCAATACATCACTATATTTTTGTCTTTATGCTCTTGTAGCATATCATCGATGATCGGTAAGGACTCTTTGAATGTCTCTACATCTGGAGTGATGGCTCCATCAAAATGACCCACTTCGGATTCATAGTGATTACGCATATCGATGATCACAGTATCATCTCTATCTGTGATCTCATTAAATGACTTGGCGTCTAAGTGTATCCCTCTATTAGTTACATCAAAACTGGCATCATCAAGTCCATCTGCGACGATCTTTTTACGCGTTTTGATTTTGAGTTTGAGAAATGATTCATTCTCGTTTTCGATAGCAATATTGAGTCTGATTCCTGATAGTACATCATGATCATTGATAAATTTCTTAAAGGCTTCAAACTTCTTACTAGGTACAGAAATCTGAGCATTTACTCCTTCTCCAGAAACGTAAATTCGACCTAGAACGCCCAAGTTGTCAAAGTCTGCGTATAATTGGTCACGAAATTGCTCTGGATCTGTAAGTAGCGCATATTTGTAAAAAGATAGGACAGTTCTATCGCCATCTTCTGCTGCAAGCTGAGCCTGCAGGTCTTCTTTGCTGTATATATTGTACAGTCTTTTTGTATTTTTCTTCATCGCTTGTGCATTAAACGCCTTAGAAATATAGGAAATGTATTTCCTATCTAGATTGAATGCAAAGATAATCAATATCAAGAATATTTGAAAGTAATGTGAGAAGTTGTGACTGTGGTAATATATTGTGAATATTTGTTTTGTCCTGTGTCAATATCTTGATTTACTTTGTATGTGGAACTATATGTGTTATAATTTCATTTTTAAGTATTATTGGAAAGTTTAATTGTCTGTCTAATAGTCTGATTAATAACATTTGAAAAATTACTTGATATGTCGCATTCAAATTCAAAAAAAACGAGGTACTCAGATAATGAGTTGGCAGAATTTAGCACTCTTATAGATACAAAGCTTAGTCAAGCGAAAGATCAATTGGAATTTTATTTTCAGCAAATCCATGAGAGTACTAATAACACTAATAATCGTGTGAATGGGGTGGAAGAAGGCATACAGTCAGCAGAAAATGAGCGTCTTGTAGAGCTTGCAGGAAGACAGAAAAAGCTAATTCATCATTTGGAGAATGCTAAGCTAAGAATCCAAAATAAAGTATATGGGGTATGTAGAGAAACAGGAGAACTCATATCCAAAGAAAGATTATTGGCAGTTCCTCATGCAACGCTTAGTATGAAAGCTAAGCAAATGCAAGTGAAAAAGTAAGCTCGTAAGGCTATTTGTATTTCGCGATTATTTTTTTACCTTTCTTCTATGATAAGAAGACTGAAGCCAGCATACGCTCTTTATAATTTTTTCAAGAAGTCAGAACTTGAACATAATGTTAGTTTATATGAAAAGTATAAACTGAACAAGAAGTATTATTCCTCAATATCTAGTGCTGATTTTGAACATTTAGATAAGGGACAAAGTCATCTTAAAGATCTCACTACAGAGGAGCTAAAATCTAGTCCTTACTTTTCCAAATTGAGCAATGAGTATCAAGATGCGATGCTCGATTGGTCAGATAATGGGTATGTGGTCTTACGTGATTTTCTCAATGCGGAACAAGTACAGCAAGTAAATGATGAAGTGGAACGATTGCTTGTCAATAAAGAAATAGAAGCAAAGTACGGAGGTACTAAAATCATGTTTTCATTTAGAATATCAGATATCATTAAAAACATAGGAGAAGATGAGCAACTTAAAAACATACTTCACCTTCTGTTGAATAGAAAAGTAGATCTATTTCAAAGTATAAACTTTATTCCACCTAGTCGACAACGTACACATAGTGATTCTATACACATGTCTACCTACCCGTATGGTGGTATGGTGGCTGTTTGGATTGCCCTCGAGGATGTAACTGTAGATCAAGGTCCGTTGCATTATTATCCAGGATCACATAAGTTGCCTTATGTAATGAATAAAGATTATAACAATCACGGTAATGCATTGACCTTAGGAAAGAAAACGTATAAAGATTATGAAGATCATATTGCTAAATTGATAGAAGAGAAGCAATTGGAGAAGAAGGTTTTTTTGGCTAAAAAGGGCGATCTACTAATATGGCATGCTAATCTACTTCATGGAGGTGAGCCAGCAGAACCTAATGTAACTCGTAAGAGTCTCGTATTTCATTATTACGCTAAGGATGTCATCTGCTACCATGAAGTGACTCAGCGACCGACTTTAAAGCCTAAAAATTAGGCTGCTAAGTAGCTGTTGCATGAGATGAAAAAGAGGTGCTAGTTATTAAATGAGTTAGAAGGAATCAGAATACTAGATAGAAAGTTTCTTGGCAAAGTCAACGTGTTTGTCTTTGAGAGAAAGTCTATACTAGATAGATTGTAGCTGGCAAAGTCAAGGTGATTTTGTAAAACAAGAAGCCCATGTGTTTGCTATGCAAGCCACATTACACTTCTTCTACGCATGTTTTTTTCTGAAAAGCCATTGCTTGACTGTCTGACTTCGCTGTCCGCGCGTTTTTTTGCTTACGCAAAAAAGCCGCGCTCTATATAAAGTGTTTCATCATTCGTTCTTCCATCTCGGCTAGATGGCGACTCCATCCACGTTTGAGATCTTTCTTGGTAAGGCCGGCATAGTAGCTGCGATCTATTCGTTTGATATCATATCCCATACGACTAATGACACCAGTAAGGATATCCTCGGTACCGATTGTCATTTCTATACCGATATGGTTGAGTTCATATCCATCTACGTGACTAGCGGATTCTATTTTTAGAGTTTTACGCTCTTTGAGCAATTTTTTGATGTCTTTTTGTTCTATCTCTTTGTCCAATTTGATCAAATAGACACGCCTGATTTTTCGATCTTTCTGACTTAGTTTTTCGACTAGCACCTTGTCTGTGGTAAGTAATAACAGACCTATACTTCGTGGTCCCATTTCGTCTACAGCTATTAGTCCTTCAGGATCTTCTTTTTTGATCAGACCCATAATATACTTTGAGTCCTTATCCTCTATATCTGTGCTGAAGTGCTTAGGTTTATTGATGAGGATGTATCGGTGTTCTATTTTTTCTTGAAGTGGCTTATCAAGGTGTGTGATTTCATCTCCCTCCATCACTCTATAAGACTCTTCCTTTACGATTTCGCCATTTACTTTGATTTCTCCACGTGCGAGTAATCTACTAGCTTCTCTTCTAGTGCAATGGCCAGTATGTGCTATATATTTATTAAGTCGCATAGTAGTGTAGGGTCCTGATGTACAAATATGAAAATATTGGAGTCAAAGATAGCCTAGAATGGCACATCTAGTACACCTGTACCACCACCTTCTCCGCTGTCATCATTAAGTCTGCTTGGTCGTGTAATAGTAGTACTGGCAAAATCTCCTGCTGGAGCAGTACCAGAGCCATAAATGTCATTAAAATCATTGTCATCAGGTTCTGAGAACTTAACGAATTGCCCTTGGAACTTGAGTAATACAGTATCCAAACTACCATTTCTGTGCTTAGCGATAATGATCTCTGTTTGGTCTTTAGGTACACCTATATCTTCATCTTCGATACCATAGTATCCAGGACGATATATAAATGTAACGATATCTGCATCCTGCTCGATGGCTCCAGATTCTCTAAGATCCGATAGCATTGGTCTCTTCTCACCACCTCTACTTTCCACGGCTCTACTTAACTGTGATAGAGCCAGTACTGGAACACTTAGTTCCTTGGCTAGACCCTTGAGTGCTCTCGAGATAGTTGAAATTTCTTGTTCACGATTACCCTTACCAGAAGTTGGTCCAGCGGACATCAATTGGAGGTAATCGATGATAATCATAGAGATATCATGATTTTGTTTGAGTCGACGACATTTGGCTCTCAGTTCGAATATGTTAATCGCCGGAGTATCATCTATGTATATAGGTGCGGTAGATAGTTTTTCGACTGCAGCGTGTAGTTTGGTCCATTCGTATTCTTCCATCTGACCATTACGAAGCTTATTACTTTCTATCTCTGCTTCCATAGATATAAGACGCTGTACGAGTTGTACAGATGCCATCTCCAGTGAGAATATAGCGACGGCTTTACCAGAGTCCGATGCATTTTTGGCAAGTGATAGCGTAAAGGCAGTCTTACCCATACCAGGACGTGCAGCAATAATAACAAGATCCGAAGGTTGCCATCCATTAGTAAGCTTATCTAATGCAATAAATCCAGTCGTTACACCAGTCATTTCTGATCCTTGCTGACTAGTCGCTTCGATTTGCTTTTGAGCTTTTACTGCTAGCGAACTTAAGGATTCGTAACCTGTATTAAGGTTGGAGTCAGTGATGTCGTATAGATTTCTCTCAGCTTCATCAAGTAACTCAAGTACATCTTTATTATCTTCAAATGCATCGCTAATGATCATTGTAGATACTCTGATCAGTTCACGTTGAATATATTTCTGAGCGATGATACGAGCATGATATTCTATGTTGGCAGCTGAGGCCACCTTGTTGGTAAGCTCCATGAGGTAATTCACACCTCCTACTTCGTCAAGATAATCTGCTTTTTTGAGTGCTTCGTGTACTGTGAGTAGATCAATAGGCTGTGACTTAGCGAACAGTCCTACCATAACTTCAAATATCTTTTGATGACCCTGTTTGTAGAAACTATCAGGTCTAAGTATTTCAATTACAGAAGGTAATCCATCTTTATCAAGCATTATACTACCCAAAACAGCTTCTTCTAGCGGTAGCGCCTGCGGTTGCATCTTTCCGTAGGAGAGACTGTCGAGGTTTTTCTCGTAACTGACTCTGGAGAGGTTGCCGAATTTGCTTGCTGGTTTTTTGCCGTCTGCCATGATAAATGCTATGGTTGCTATAATGAATAAAAGAGTGTGGCTCAATATCACACAAAGCTAACAGATAAAGCTGGTGATCTATTCAAAAGCGCAATTTATGATGTTAATAACATGTGGATAACGATGTGTATAACTAACGGCCTCTGTAGAGAATGAAATTTGCTCTAAATGCGTCTTTCGCCTGTGGTAAATCCTCAAACAGATAAGTATTATAAATAATTCACATGTTTATACTTTTTAATATAAAAACCCTTGATTACATAGATAAAGTGAATCTGGAACAGATGTATAGTATTTTAAATTTATATGTATTTTTTTAATATGTTGATCCTAAAATAAAAATGCCTGATGCTAAAAAAGCATCAGGCATTGTGTATATGTTTTCGTATATAATTATACGTGATATGTTAATCTAGTATTTTGAATACAATTTACATTTTGCCTACATTGTTGAGTTTCTCTACGATCATATCAAGGATTTCCTTTTGCTTGATCATTTCGGCTTGCATTTCATCTTGATCGTTAAGATTCTTCTCGATGTTTTCTTCAGCCTTTCTGATTTTGTCCTCAGCTTTCTCTATATCCTTATGGTAGCCAGTGTTTTTCTTCACAAGTTTACCCATGTTTTTATCTAGTTTCTTGAGGACTTTTTCTTGCTCTTCGATCTCTTTATTGATCACTTCTTTACGAGCTAATAGGTAGAAGTCTTGTACAAAAGTTTGGAGACCTTTACTGTCATCAACAAATTCGCCATCTGAGACTGCCCAAAAATAAGCAGTAGCTTGGTTTTTGCCTTCTTCAAATTTGGCATACATGTCTACGTTGTTTGAAGAAGAAACTAAAGGGATGCGAGCGCCTTCACTGTAATATTCATCCGCTTTTTTGTTGCGTTTCGTTTTTCCATAATCTTTCATGTAGTCTTCCCACAAGTCTTTGACGTCATCTTTTTCTCCGCCTTCCACTTCTATATAGACTCCAGTTTGCTTTCCTAAGCTCATGGTCTTTTCAATTGCTTCTACATTTTGTGCTGACACTATTGTAGCGATGGCTACGAATAGAGTCATAAGTGTAAGTGTTTTTTTCATCTGGTGTTAGTTTTTGTTTTTGAATCGCTTCATTATCTAAGGTACAATTATTTTTGTGCCCACAGAATTATAACAAGGATCTAGGTACGAATGATTCCGATAGATTGTGTTTGGATTTCTTAAAGTAGAGTTAAATGCGATGTGAATAGTGTATACAGCGTATGATTACTAGGGTAAATTGTGGTTTCGACTTACATCGAGAAAAGCTTAAAACTATATTTATAGGTATTGTTAACCATTTATATAGTGGCTTGAAGCCCTTTCGCTGTCGTAAAAGTTTTGGTAAATGAGCTATTTCGAGAATAGAACGCAAAGTAGCCAAACCAATAACTTTATTATCACATTCATTTTATATATTTGCGATTGTTTTAATATGTATTGAGTTATGGAGCAATGGAAGATTGATTTTGAGTGGTTGAGGATACAGCATATGGTTAGAGATGCTATGGGACATACTACTATTCCTGATTTCCAAACCGTACTATTTCTTGTCGGAGTACAGGAGCTTGGAAGGTTGACGGAAGAGAAATTTACCAAAGAGGAAAAGGCGGACCTTATGCATGTAGCGGTATGTACATTACTTGAGCCAGAGGGATATTATACATTTGCTGGTAGAGATCAAGATGGATGGCCGCATTGGAATGTAGATAAGCCATTTGATACTAAAGGTGCTGAGGCACAAGAACATATTCTGAAAATTAAGCTTATTGATTACTTTGGAAGAAGTGATGAAGAAGAATAAATAGATAATAACAATAATCGAAAAATCAAATTATGAAAGTAATCAACACGTTAAGAGCGCTTACATTAGGACTTGTAATAATGACTATCATCGGATGTCAACCTGATGGACCTACATATGCCATGATAGAAACTGATTATGGTAATATGAAGGTGGAACTATATGATAGTACGCCTTTGCATAAAGAGAATTTCATCAAACTTGTCAATGAAGGCTTTTATGATGATCTTTTATTCCATAGAGTGATAAAAGGATTCATGGTACAAGGAGGAGACCCTAACAGTAAAGATGCACCTAAAGGACAAAGCCTTGGTGCTGGAGGTCCTGGCTATAAGATCGATGCTGAGATAGGAGCGCCACACTTCAAGGGCACATTGGCTGCGGCAAGACAGGGATCAGGAAACCCTGATAAGCAATCTTCAGGATCGCAGTTTTACATTGTGCAAGGGCAGACTTATACTCCAGACCAACTGAGAGGAACTGCACTTTCAAAGGGAATTACTTATAATGACGATCAAGTCAAAAAATATGGAACATTAGGTGGTACGCCACAGTTAGATATGGAATATACTGTATTTGGCGAGGTGGTAGAAGGTCTAGATGTGATAGATAAGATCGCGGCTGTAGAGACGGCACCTGGAGATCGTCCGATCGAAGATGTAAAGATGAAAGTAAGGATGCTGAAATAGCAAATAGACATTTATACTCATGTGCATTAGATATCATGTAATGAGTGTAATCAATAATAAATATAATACGATGACAAGGATAGTTGCAATAGTATTCTCAGTGATGATGTTGGTTGGATGTTCTAGCCCACAGGCAGGATTTAAGTATATGCAAAAGGATGCTGTAGCTCCAGCTAATGTGCAATTTGATAATACCTCAACCAAAGCAGAAACGTATAAGTGGGATTTTGGTGATGGTAAGCAGAGTACAGAAGCTGCTCCTGATCACAGATACGTGCTTTCTGGTAAGTATACTGTAAAACTCGTGGCTATGAAGGGAGGTAAAGAAAGTATAGTGGAGCAAGAGATTATATTCGAAGCGCCAGAGGCTTGCCTTCTTGAAATGGAGACAACTATGGGTACTATGACTATACAGTTATATGATGATACACCAAAGCATAGAGATAACTTTATAAAGTTAGCTGAAGAGGGATATTATGATGGATTACTTTTTCATAGAGTGATCAATGGCTTCATGGCTCAAGGAGGAGATCCTAATAGTAGAAATGCTAAGCCGAATGCACCACTAGGTAGTGGTGGTCCTGGTTATCAGGTAGATGCCGAATTTAACCCACATTATGCACACACCAAGGGAGCTTTAGCGGCTGCGCGTACTGGCGGTTCAGGAAATCCAAAGAAAAGGTCATCAGGATCTCAATTTTATATAGTGCACGGCAAGAAGGTTTCTGAAGGTCAGCTTGATCAAATCGAACTACAGAAAGGTATCAAGTATACAGAAGAGCAACGTACTGCCTATACAGAGCAAGGAGGAACACCATTTCTTGATATGGAGTATACTGTATATGGAATGGTCGTGAAAGGCTTAGATGTAGTAGATGCCATAGCGTCAGTCAAAACAAAGAAATCAGACAGACCAGTGGAGGACGTGAAAATCAAAAGCGTAAGAGTAATAAAATAGAATTATGTCGGCAAAGATGTTAGGTATAGATATCGGAGGGACAGGAATAAAAGGTGCTCTTGTAGACACAGTAAAAGGTAAGCTTCTTACTGATAGAGTTAAGTACTCAACACCAAAGAATGCTACTCCCAAGAATGTGATTAAGACAGCGATGAAGATCATCAAGGATCTTGACTGGGAAGGCAAGCCAGTAGGAGTTGGTTGTCCAGCAGTCGTACGACAGGGAGTAACCAAGTCAGCAACTAATATAGATAAGAGTTGGATAGGATTTCCAGTAGAGGATGTGTTTTCTGATATGGCAGGAGCGGATGTACTATTACTCAACGATGCAGACGCAGCTGGTATAGCTGAGTTATCGTTTGGTGAAGCTAAAGGTGTCTCAGGAGTATGCTTGTTGATAACGCTAGGTACTGGTATAGGCTCTGCGATGTTTAATGATGGTGTCTTGGTCCCTAATACCGAGCTAGGTATGCTAAAGATGAAAGATGGTATAGCAGAAGACTATGCCACTAATAGAGTTCGTGAAGAGCTAGAAATGAGTTGGAAAGTTTGGGGAGGACATCTCAATCATTACCTCAAACATTTAGAAGTATTATTTTCTCCAAGTAAAATAGTGATCAGCGGAGGGGTATGCAAGAAGTTTGATAAGTATGAAGAGTATCTACATACGGAAGCAGAAGTGGTACCAGCTAAGTTACTAAATAATGCAGGTATTATTGGTGCAGCTATGGCAATGCAAAGAAGGTTAAAGAAGAAGTAGAATTATATAATACATAAAATTAAAAATGCCAAGCAGGATTACTTGGCATTTTTTGTGATAGCTACTTAAGTTGAATGTAAGTTAAAAAGGCACCTCCTCTTCTAACGCTACTTTTTTAGACTTACTAAAGTTTTCGAGAGTATTGATTTTGATCTCTGTATAGTATTTCATTTTACCATCTTCTCCTTCAAAGGAGTTATATGTAAGTTTACCATTTAGGCCAATATGTGATCCTTTAGACATATTGTTAGCGATATATTCCGCCTGTTTTCCCCAAGCGACAATTCGATGCCATTGCGTCTCTTTGGTGCGTTCACCTTTAGAGCTTACGTAATAGTCATTAGTCGCTAATGAAAATTTGAGTAATGATTTACCAGATTTTGTAGTACTTAGTTTGAGGTCGCTGCCGATGTTTCCGATGAGTTGAACTTGATTTCTTAATGTATTCATTGTAATGTGTGTTATGATACTCACGCTTATGTTATGTAGTCGTAATAATGCGCTATAGATGATCGTGAGTATGTGATGTAATAAGTAGATCAGTAATGCCTAAGTGGCTAGGTACGATCCATTGACAATACAAAGATGCAGGCACTTCTTAGTCGTAGTCGTTTACTATATGTTTACATACGGTTGTATTCGTTTGATATACATTTGTAAATGAATAGATATTTGATTATTTGTTGATATTCAGTAGGTTATGTTTGGTTAATGTCTTTTGTATAAATATTTAATATTTATCGAATTATATAATGTTAGAGGCCAATTCAGTAGTTGAGTATAAAAATGATCTATATCATGTAAGGGCATCTTATTCGTCGTTTGTGCTTTCTTGTTAAGTATATACATTGCTTGTTAGATCAAGGATGTTTGCTTGTGGATACGATAAGAATGCGTCGTTTTTACTAGGTGAAATAGTATTATCTTTGGTAAGAGCATGTTTTTAAGTAGATGTTGCGTAAGATTGAATTGTATCACATTAAGAATCGATAATGAAAAAGAGTTGGGCTATTATAATTTTGAGTTTGCTGTTATACGCTTGTAAAGGTGATAATAAGGACGATCGTATAAAACCTCAATTGAGAAATATAACAGAGTCGGTATATGCATCTGCTAATGTGGTACCAAGAGAGTCATATTCTTGTCGACCTTCTAAGTCTGGCATAATTAAAAAAATCTTTGTCAATGAAGGAGATATGGTTAAGAAAGGACAAGTTCTATTTGAAATAAGCGTAACGGCAGATGTAAACAATAGATTGAGAACGGCAGAAATAAACTTGCAAGAGGCTGAAGCAAACTATAGTGGAGCGAATAACCTATTACTTAATATAGAGCTCGAAATACAAAACCTTAAAGAGCAAAATTTAATAGATTCGGCTAACTATTTTAGGAAAAAGAGATTATGGGAACAGAGTATCGGTAGTAAGAATGATTTAGAAAGATTCTTATTAACCTATCAATCCTCTTCAAGTAAACTCAGTACCTTAAATAATAAATATGCGCAGACCAAAACCAATCTTAAAAACAACTATAAGAAAGCTCAAAATTTGGCATCGACGGAAAGAAGTCAATTAAAAGATTTTGAAGTCAGGTCAGAAATAGATGGTAAAGTATTTTTTATAAATAAGAAGGTTGGAGAATTTATCAGTCCGCAAGAAAGCTTCTCTGAACTTGGAAGTACTAGTGACTATATCATAGAGATGGATATAGATGAAGTAGACATTTCTAAAATTGAAATTGGAGATACTGCTATAGTTGCTTTGGAGGCATACCCTAATGAAGTTTTTACTAGTCCTATTTATTATATATCAGATAAGAAGGATGAAAGGACGCAGACTTTTGAAGTGAAAGGAGACTTTAGTAATTCTAATTTTAAACTTTACGATGGACTATCTGGAGAGGCGAATATCGTTATTGCAAGACGGAAAGATGTACTTACCATACCTACCGACTATTTAGTAAATGGAAATAAAGTCTACACCCCAGAAGAAGAATTAAATGTGAAAGTAGGACTTAGAAGCTTAGAAGAGGTAGAGATATTGCAAGGGATAGATTCTACAACCACTTTAGTAAAACCTAATTAAGTATGAGTGGAATTGGGTTAATATTAGATATAGCGGTTACACATTTAACATCCAAGTTAAAACAGACTTCCATAGCGGCTTTGGGTGTTATGTTTGGTATAGGTACATATATCATCATGATGAGTTTTATGACAGGTCTAAATTTGCTCTTGGATGGACTTGTACTTAATAGGACTCCACATGTTCAGATATATAACAGAACTGACCCTTCAGAGATACAACCTGTAGAGAAGTATGGTATCTATCAAGATGATGTACATGTTATTCATTCAATCAAGCCGAAAAGTAGACTAGATCGAATTCATAATGCTTTGCCATTATTAACTGATTTGCGTAATGATATAAAGGTCAATGGAGCGACGCCTCAAACGACATGCAAAGTTTTTTATTTGGCAGGTACGAATAACCTTAATGGGATCATTAATGGTGTTGAGGTCGATGAAGAGATGCGCTTGTTTAATTTCAAAGAATATATAGTCGAAGGTGACGCGCATAGTTTAATCAAGAGAAAGAACAGTGTCTTATTGGGTGCAGGTGTGGCTAAGAAGCTTTCGTTGTCTGTCGGTGATAGGGTGCAGGTGTTGAGTACAAGTGGTGTGACATATACGCTGAATATTGGAGGAATATTTCAAAGTGGCTTAGCTGAAGTCGATGATGTACAGAGTTATGTCAACTTGACTATGGCACAGCAGATATTAGGTGTAGGTAGTAATTATATCAGTAGGATTCATGTCAAGTTGAATGATATCGATCAAGCGGTTCCTATGTCACAAACTATCGAAGATCTATATGACGTCAAGGCATTAGATATCCTTACGGCAAATGCTCAATTTGATACAGGGTCTGATATCAGAACTTTGATTTCTTATGCCGTTTCTATTACGCTTTTAATTGTGGCAGGATTTGGTATTTACAATATATTAAACATGCTCATTTATGAGAAGATGGATGATATTGCTATTCTTAAAGCTACTGGGTTTTCAGGAAACGATATTATGTTGATATTCATAATACAAGCTTTGGTGATAGGTTTGGTCGGAGGAATACTAGGTGTAAGTCTTGGGTATGGTGTCTCTGTGATTATTGATAATATCCCTTTTGTCACTGAAGCAGTGCCAACGATAGATACCTATCCAATCAATTACGATCCTATGTTTTATTTTACTGGAGTTGGATTCGCTATTGTATGCACCTTTCTTGCTGGTTATTTGCCAGCGCTCAAGGCAAGGAAGATTGATCCTGTAGATATAATAAGAGGTAAATAGAAGATCTATGTCAGTAATTTTAGAAACTAAGAATATTAATAAGTACTTCTATGAACCTGTTGAATTTCATGTTTTAAAGAATATATCTATTCGATTAAACACTGGAGAATTTGTATCTATTATGGGGAAGTCAGGATGTGGTAAATCTACACTCTTATATATACTGTCTACGATGGACACACAGTATGAGGGAGACTTATTTATAGATGGAGAGAATATGTCACATCTAGATAATTCTGAATTGGCGAGAATCAGAAATGAGAAAATAGGTTTTGTATTTCAATTCCATTATTTATTACCTGAATTTTCAGTACTCAAAAACGTGATGCTACCTGCACTGAAGTTGGGTAGAGAAAGTGAAGCGATAATCAAAGCGAAAGCATTAGATAAATTGGAAATGCTAGGTGTCGCTTCGCAGGCTTACAATAAAGCATCTAGTATTTCTGGTGGACAAAAGCAAAGAGTTTCTATTGCTCGTGCATTGATCAATGATCCAAAGATCATTATGGGTGACGAGCCTACCGGTAATTTGGATAGTAAGAATGCAGAGAATGTATTTAATATACTCAAGAAGCTTAGTGTCGAACAAAATATGTCCTTGCTTATCGTGACGCATGATTTGGATTTTGCGAATAAGACGGATAGGATTATTGAGATGGGTGATGGTGTAATTATCAAGTAGTGTTAGCGAAAAAAAATACTCGTCGATTTTTCGGTTGTCAAGCCATAAAGTTCTCAGTAGATTTACTGCAAATACACGATACATGGTTAATAATCAAAATCAAATTGACGAATACTACAAAGCGCTATTGAATAAAGATCCTAAGTATACAGGATTGTTTTTCGCTTGTGTAAAGACGACTACTGTATTTTGTATATCTACTTGTAGAGCTCGTAAGCCCAAGAAAGAAAATGTAGAATATTGTACGACTTTTAAGGAAGCCTTGCAAAATGGTTATCGTCCATGTAAGATTTGTAAACCTACCGAGAATGCTAACGAAGCACCTTCACCAATTACTAAGGCGATATCTTTGGTTGTTCAAAATCCTAAGAGTAAAATATCTGATCAAGTCTTAAGAGATAATGACCTCAGCCCAGATGTAGTTCGTCGGTGGTTCAATAAAAACTACGGTATTACTTTTCATGCGTATCAGAGAATGTATAGAATCAATAATGCTTATAAAGAGCTAAAGGATGGAAAGAAGACTTCTGATACTGCGTATAATCAAGGGTACAGTTCTTTAAGTGGATTTGGATATACGTATAAGAAGCTATTAGGCAAGGCGCCTAAGGAGAGTGCTAGTCAAACTGTAGTGTTGATTAGTCGTGTCACTACACCTATAGGGCCTATGTGGATCTGCGCCACAGCGGATGGCATTTGTCTAGTGGAGTTTACCGACCGTAAGATGCTAGAGACAGAATTTAAAGACTTGCAAAGGTTACTCAAAGCACAGATACTTATAGGTGAAAATGAGCACATCTTACAAGCCAAAATGGAACTGAAAGAATACTTTAATAAAACAAGGCAAGTATTTGAGGTAGCTTTAGATACTCCAGGAACAGATTACCAAAAAGAAGTGTGGACTGAATTACAAAATGTAAAATATGGTAATACTTCAACGTATCAATCCCTAGCTACGTCCATAGGAAATAACAAGGCTGCAAGAGCCGTAGCTAGAGCTAATGGATTTAATAGAGTGTCTATCATAGTACCTTGTCATAGGATCATAGGTAAAGATGGTAGCCTCACAGGATATGGTGGTGGCATAGAGCGTAAGAAGTGGTTAATCGATCATGAATCTAAGAGGTAATGGTTTAGCGTTCGATTAACAAAAATTTACTTCATAAAGTAACTCCTTTATTCTATTGTCATCGATGCAGGTATTGTTACTGCAAATTGATTTAAGTATTCTATACATTCTATCCATTGCTCGGAGTTAGAGTTAAGATTGGTTATTAGTATTTTGACATTATTATATTTTACCGTAGGATCATTGTCATTGAATCCAACGATAGTCCAAAGGTCATCAGTAGCTGTGTATCCATTAACTTGTATATATTTTTCATATTCCCATCCATTGAATAAGGCATTGTTGATTGCGGTTTCATTAACTGTATTTCCCTTAATAGGTGTTATGTATACAAGAGTGTTTTCAGACGATTTCAGTGGGAAGTCTAGAGTGAAGTTTGATGACAATGATATGGATAGTAATAGTAATGTGCTGAATATAGATTGTAATTTCATGATACAAGTATTTGTGTTGAATGTATTAATTAGGGTAGGTATGTTTATAGCTTAATCACTTTTAAATTTTTGTATTGCCCTTGATGTGCTATACTGAAGTAATATGGTCCTGGAGGATATTGGCTAATATCAACAGCAATTTTATTTGACAAAGTATGATTGCTTAGATTCATTTTTTCTATTGGTTGACCTATAGAATTATTGATCGTGAGTATTGATTGTAGATCCGTATTGTCAATCGAGATGTTAACTATTCCATTTGTGGGATTTGGATAGATATTTAGTTCTACCGGACAGGCGGCATCCATACTTATTATCGAAGAGTTCGTAAAGGAGTCGTCTAGATCAATCAGTTTTAATCTATAGAAGGCATCAAAGTGAGTTTCATGAATAGTATACTGATAAGATTTTTTAAGATCGGTACTTTTAGATTTGGGAACGAATGCAATGGTTTTGAATGACATGTTGCGATCGGCTTGCTGAATTTCAAAACCAAGGAAATTGATTTCGGAAGATGTTTCCCACTGTATGATGTGATTGCAATCTTGAGTTCTCACTTTAAAATCATTAAGAACTATAGGTAATATAGGACTACAATCTGGTCCAAAGGGATGATCGAAGAAGTCGCAGAACCCATCACAATCTGTACCAAATTGGCTATCTCCAATGTCGCAAGCACCATCACAATCGAAACCAAAAGGATGATCTCCTTGGTCGCAATTGCCATCACAATCAACGCTACCATTACTATCGTTAGGTTCACAATTTCCATTGCAATCAGGACTACCAGCTTGATCATTATTATTACATAGACCATTGCAGTCAGGACCATTAGCGCTATCTCCGATATTGCATATACCATTGCAGTCCGAACTACTTGAACTGTCGTTAGTATCGCAAACGCCATTGCAGTCTGGTCCATTTGAGGCATCGTTAGCATTGCAGATGCCATTACAGTCGGGTCCATTAACACTATCATTGGAGTTGCAGATACCGTTGCAGTCAACACCGCTAGAGCTGTCGTTAGCATCACATACACCGTTACAGTCAGGGCTGTTAGACGTATCGCCAGGATCGCAAAAACCATTACAATCTGGTCCATTCGAGGAGTCACCAGCAGAACAAAAACCATTACAATCTACAGAATTAGAATTGTCACTAGCGCCACATACACCATTACAATCAGCGGAAGCAACTGATTCACCCGCTTCGCATATCCCATTGCAATCTGGTCCACTACTAGGTTCGACTGCATCACATATACCATTACAATCAGGTCCATTTGAGCTATCACCTGATTCGCATACGCCATTACAATTAGGGCTTTCTGGGAGATCTGTTTCTGCACATCCCATGGCATTTGCTGTATTAGTGCCATTGCTGAAGTCAAATTTATTGCTCTTCGCTTTAAAGAAATCTTTAAGGTCTGGAGTGTATATAAGACGAGATTCTTTTAGGTCGGTTATAGTTTTGCCGTTATAGAAATCACTCATATCAATCAAGTCATCTGATTTGTTGATTGATGGAGTAATATTACTCGCGTTGAGTGCCGCTATATTAATCGCAAATAGGGATAGATAGAGAAATAATGTCTTCATAGGTATGGCGGTTAATTGAAATGTAAAAATCGGAAGTGAATAATTGTGTGACTCACCCATTAGGGTGATTTTGGTAGAATGTTAAAATTTCATTAACTACGACACTTTTCGTACTTCAGTCTTGATTTGCTAGTTACTTATGTATATATTCGTTGTACGAAATGATTCGTATTAATGTATTTCGTGAAAAAATAATAGATATGAGCAATACTAATAAGCCCACAGAAACCGAACTAGAGATCTTACAGATACTATGGCAGAATGGTCCATCATCTGTAAGAGATGTCAATGATGCAATGACAAAGAACAAAGAGATAGGGTATACTACAACACTCAAGCTTATGCAAATTATGAATGAAAAGGAACTCACTCATAGAGACACTGCGAGTCGTACACATATATACACGGCTAATGTAGAAGAAGAGAAAGTGAAGTCTGGGTTGTTGAAGAGTTTTATTAATTCGGCATTTAGAGGTTCTACATCATCATTGGTGATGCAAGCCTTAGGGCAGAGTAATGCTTCTATAGATGAACTGAATCAAATCAAGTCGCTAATAGCGCAAATTGAAAATAAGAAGTAGCCCCTTATCTCATAGTAAATAAAAACCAACCAATCATGGAACAAATAATATCTAGCTGGATTAGTTCTGAATTATTAGATAGTATTACTTATACGATAGTGCAGTCCGTATGGCAAGGAGCAATCATTGCAATTTTGACTTTTGTTCTATTCAAATGGAAATCTAGTGATAATCCTGTTCTTAAATATAGAATAGCGATACTTGGAATTTCGACTTTATTTGTATGCTCAGTTATTACTTTTCTGACTAGTTATATGTCAGGAAGCGTTTCTGATACTGCTGCTTTTTCTGGTGCGATTAAGGAGTGGGCATCTACTATAATACTAGTTGATGAAGAGGCTTTTACCTTGTCTTATACTTGGATTGGTTATTTGTGGATTTTAGGTGTTACAGGATTTAGTATTAAATTTTTATTGGATCTAGGAGTTGTACAATACATTAGATTCACCGCAGTAGAGAACGAAGAATCAATTGGATATACACCATTGCTCAAGACGATACTGAATGAAAATAATACACGTACTGTATTGAAAGTATCTACTATTATAAAAGCGCCGGTAACGATAGGGTTTTTAAAACCGATTATACTTTTTCCAGTAGGAATGATGACTCAACTTACTGTATCTGAGGTGGAAAGTATATTGAGTCATGAAGTAGCTCATATTGTACGAAAAGATTATTTAGTAAATATTGCCCAGTCAATAATGGAGATTGTCCTTTTCTATCATCCATTGGTATGGTGGCTATCTCGAGTAGCTAGAGAGGAAAGAGAATATTGCTGTGATGATGCAGTAATAACTCAACAAACGGAAGCGGTAGACTATGCAAAAGCATTAGTGCGTGTGCAGGAATTAGTAATACAGCAACGACAAACATTAGCGATGTCATTCGCAGATCAATCACTTATCAATAGAATAAAGAGAATTATGAACTTACCAAAAGCAAATAGAAACATGAGAGAAAAATTAATAGCAATTACTGCAGTCTTAGCTTTGATAGTATTCTTTAGTAAGGATATGATTGCAAATGTATCAGAGAAGATCTGGAGTAGTGCAGAAATAGAAAATACCGAGGTGCCGAGAGAAACCATATCATTAGACATGAAAGTAATGGCGATAGATACATTGCCAAAGCTGAGCAAGCATAGTTACTCGATGACTAAGTCAGATGATGAAGGATCTATTTCTATTAAAAAAGAAAATGGAAAGATTACGAAGTTGGAAATAGATGGGAAAAGTATTCCTGAAAGTGAATATGGTCAATATGAGAATGAGATTCAAGAATTAGAGGGAGGAAGATCTACATCAGGCAATACATGGATGTTTAGTAATGGCGATCCGATATCAGGAGAGGAAATGCAGCGTAAACTAAGGGAGCTTGATATAGATGTAGAAATAATGGGAGAAGGTTTTGATAGAGACATGCAAGAGTGGGCTGAAAGCTTTGGTCCGGCGATGGAAGAATGGGGAGAAAAATTTGGTCAGTCTATGGAAATTTGGGGACACCAATTTGAAGATGGTTTTGAGGGGCGACTTGGTGAAGGAGATAGTCTTAGATCATTTTCGTTTATTATGCCTGATTTGGATGAAGATGTGATGCTGCAATTAGAGGATCTGATGGGAGGAATAGATATGGAAGGTATCAAGTTACTTGATCTTGATATTATGACTGAGGATCTAGAGGAAATGCTAGAAGGACTGGATTTTGATGATTCTAAGTTGAGAAGACTAGATAACAATAGATCATATCCTAGTAATAGACTAGGTGGAAATCGAACTGTCGAAGATAAAATAGGGTACGAATTGCGCAAAGACCGTCTGATCGCTACAGGAGAAGTAAGTGAAGTGGAGCTCTCTGGTAAGCATATGAAAGTCAATGGAGATAAGCAACCAAAGAACATTTGGAATAAGTACAAAGAGATATTTGAAGAAGCGTCTGGAATTGAACTGTCAAAGGATAGTAAGCTCAAATTTAAGGTAGAAGGAAAGAAGACGATTAGCAAGTCAAGTGCGTTTTAGATCTTTGAAAGCAGCATTTGTTGAGCTATTAGTCTCTAATTGATACCAGGTCTTATCATTTATTGATAGTTAGTCATGATAGCATGAAGCATTATTGTGGATAATATTTAGATTTGAAGAAATTATTAAATAAGCATCAAACCATAATAGTACGATGAAACATATTATAACTTGTATATGCCTGATGGTGGCAAGCGGCCTGTATGCCCAAACCACGCCAACTAAGTCAAGTGAGGCACATAAGATCAACATGTCTAGAATCAACGGTAAAACGGTGACAAGTGCAGATGGTGAAGTGCTGACAGACATTAAAGTAAGTTCAAGTGATAAGTGTGATATAGGAGTAAAGACAAGTACTGTAGATGGTGGTGTTGCGATTTTAGGTTTTTCGCCTACAAATTCAACCGCTAAGTCAGCAAAGCTTAAGGTGAATGATATTATCACTGCTGTTAATAACAAGTCAGTTAGTACTACGAAAGAATTGGATGCCGCAATTGCCTCTTTTGTGCCAGGTGATGTAGTGGTTATAAGCTACACAAGAGGTAAAAGAAAGTTAAAGAAAGACGTTAGAATCAATCGTAAATAAATTAATGGCTCAGTATGAGAGTCATACCAAAAGAATATTGAAAAAGGGAAACTGGAGACGGATTCCCTTTTTTTGTTGCTACTTAATCTGTGTTAAAATGACAGTGATACTGTAAACCATGAGGAAAAAAATACTTACCATATCGGGTTCGTCGAGGGAGGAATCATCTAATGTGAAACTGCTCAGAGCTTTATCTACATTGGACGTGAGAAACCACTATAGGCATTATAACGATCTTCATAAGGTTCCGTTATTTGCAGCAGAGGATGATCGACATCCTTGGGCTCAGGAAGTGTTAAAGTGGCGTACGGCTGTTCAAGAAGCAGATGCTATTATTATCTGTACGCCAGAATATCTTCACAATCTTCCAGCTCAAATTAAATCTGCCCTAGAGTGGATAGCGTCAAGTGGTGAGTTGGTGGCTAAGCCTACCTTGGCTATGACATATACTCCACATGCCCCTAGAGGCGAACGTGCTATACAATCATTACTTTGGTCCTTGGAGGCATTAGACGCAAATGTAGTGGCTCAAGTTAATATCTATCAAAGTCAGATCAAGATTGAAGATGGTATGATAATAGGAGATGAAGAAATTATTGAATTGCTCCAAGAAATACTGACAATGCTTTAGTTTTGTACAAAAGCTGGACATAGGTGAATATCAAATTACTACATAGAGATCAGATCGATATTACTCAGTGGAATGCTAGGGTGGAGGAAAGTGGTAATGGATTGCCATATGCGCTCTCTGAGTATCTTGATATAGTTACTGATCGCCAATGGTGTGCTTTGGTAGGAGATGATTACGAAGCAATATTTCCATTGCCTATAGAATACAAACTGGGTGCTAAGATGTTTTTACAACCACCGTTTACTCAGCAGCTCGGTTTGATAGCCAAAGGTGGGAATCAGGAAATTTTGTTAGATTTTATTAATTCTATTCCTTCGGACTTTAAGCTATTACACCTTAAGGGCAATGAGAAAAGTGCTATTGCCAATCATGAGAACTTTAATATCATAAGGCGTACAAATTTACTTTTACCTCTCAATGTTGATTATGAAGAGATCAAAGCTAGGTACTCTAAATCCCTGAGAAAGCGTATCCGTAAAAATGAGGGCTACTATGAAATAGAAGAGTCAGAAGATATTGATCTAGTGGTTTCTTTTTATCAAAATGAGATGAGTGAAAAAGTGGGTTTGAATTCTGAACAATATGGAACCGCAAGAAAATTGTTTAGATACTTGATTAACTGTAATCTTGGTAAGATATATATCGCGAAGTACGATGGTGATGTACAAGGTGCATTATTTGTTATACATTTTCAAAATAGAATTATAAATCTTTTTGGTACGTCGAATAGAAAAGGAAAAGAAAACTTTGCGATGCATCTTATACTTAATCAAATTATTGAGCAGCACTCTAATACAGAAACCATCTTTGACTTTGAAGGGTCTGATCTTTCAGGAGTAAAGAAATTTTACCAAAGTTTTGGTGCGCAGCAAGTGGATTATCCGGAATATTATAAAGAACAATTATCTCTTTGGTATAAGGTGGTAAAGAAGATTAAATCTCTGGTCGATTAATGTTTCTAAGAAGACCTTAATTCCTTGACGCTGAATATTAAAAGAAGTACTGACAAAGGAATAGCAACAATTACGAATGGCAGTCCTGCCGCTAATGGATCATCAGTAAGGCGAGCGTATATTGTCGTAGCATTCTGGACGATTACCGTTATGATCATCAAATAAGTAAGTTGAGTTGATATTTCTTTTTTCGATTTCCACAATAACAATAGTGGGATGATAGGTAGAAATATTATGTTGTTGATAAGTAGTGGGAATAGTTCTTCGGTCCAACCGCTACCTGGTGTATTGTATTCCATGATCCATAAAATGTGATCTACATTGGTAAATACCATGAGACAAAACAGAATGATAATAGTAAGTATTAGTAACTTGTTTTTCATTTTCAATTAATTGGATAATGTACTAATCAATTTTTTGATCATTGCTACACCTTTGGTCATTTGATCTATTTCAATAAATTCATTTGCTCTATGAGCTTGAGCAATAGATCCAGGTCCACATATTATAGACTGGAATCCACCTTCTGCAAATTGACCCGCTTCTGCAGCGTAAGATACGGTATCCCAAGTAGGATTGTCGACTAGCGACTGTGTAAATGCGACTACATCATCATTTACATCTGTATCCAATGGTGGAACTGGTGGGTGGTGTTGTCTAGTTGTGATCTCAAAGTCAGGGTAGATATTTCGCAATATTTTTTCTCTATCTCTACAATGCGCTTCAAATTCAAAAATAAGATCTGTGGCTTTATCCAAAGGAATTGTGCGAACATCCCAGAAAAAGGAAGCTTTATCAGCAATAATATTGGGGGCGATACCACCTTGTATTTGTCCAATATGAAGAGATGAATGTGGAGGGTTAAATCTATTATCCACTCTTCCATCGGCTACGAGTTGATTCATTTTATCTTCTAGCCAAAGCACTAGCCTTGCAGACTCATGGATGGCACTTACTTCTTGTCTGATTCGACTACTATGTCCAGCAGATCCATTGACATGAGTGTCAAGTACACAAATTCCCTTTTGGCCTATGATAGGCTGCAACATAGATGGTTCGCCAATGATAGCATACTTAGGCTTCTCATCGTAATGCTGATTGATATGGTTGACGAGCTCTGGAGCTGCTAAGCAGCCAATCTCTTCATCATAGGAGAAGGCAAAGTATATGGGTGTTGTTAGATCTGCTGCGACCATCTCAGGTAAGGCAGCTAAGCAACAGGCCAAGAACCCTTTCATGTCGCATGAGCCTCTAGCATATAGTTTTCCATCTTTGCCATCGATTAATTCAAAGGGGTCGGTCTTCCAGTCTTGTCCTTCGACTGGCACTACATCTGTATGTCCAGACAGTATTACTCCACCTTGTTTAGCTGGTCCAATACGACAATGTAAGGACGCTTTATTACCTGCTTCATTAGGCACAAGATGAGTTGTGATGCCGTGAGATTCTATATACTCTTGTATCCAGGTAATGATAGACATATTAGACTCTCCACCTAATACAGGAAAAGACACTAATTTTTGTAATATTTCGATTTCACTCATAATACCAAAAGTACACAATAACTAAAACGAAAAAGGCCCAGTCCTGAAAAGAACTAGACCTTATCTAAATATGTGCATTTTTAAAAGAACAGATAAGCTATCTATTGAGTAGATATGTTGCTGTATGCTCTTCCTTAATTGTGATTCTATGCTGCGAAAGCTTTAAGAGATTCTATTTTAGTTCGCAAATTGCTTTCTGTAGTTAAGCCCTTAAGTTTGTCAGTAACGGTATTTCCTTTGATGAAAAATATTGAAGGGATACTACGCACCTCGAATACTGATGCTAATTCTCTTTGTTCGTCTACATTTACTTTAAGAATTTCGACATCGCCATCGTATTCTTCTGCTAGTTTTTCGACTGTAGGAAGTAATGTTTGGCAAGGTCCACACCAGTCAGCATAAAAATCTAATACGAATGGCTTTCCACTGTTTACTAATTCATTGAATTGTGCGCTTGATTGTATTGCTCTCATGATAAACGTGTTTTTGATTTATATATACTACAAATATCGGACAGAAGCTCTGATGTCGTAATAGCAATTTTTCCTCCATCATTGGCAATTTTTCTTGTTTGGGTTACTTTAAATTAATTACATTTTCAGTAGCTATCACGGATAGTTTTTTGAGCTTGTCTTCTTGGTATAGTTTGGGTAGATCAATGAGTGGTGTACCTACGTCAGCTTTATAGTTAATGTAATCCTGAAAGATGATACCATCCACATTGCGAGTATTATACGCAGCTCTGAATCTTACGCCGCCTTTTCCTACTGAGTAATTGTATGCCAGATAATCTATTCGATGCGTTGCTTTATTGAGCCAATAGAGATAAGTGTCATCATGATCACTACCTCCGCCCACTTGATCAAACGTTATTTCTAGCACTTCATATGTTTTATTTTTAATTGTAGAAGTTCCTTTATAAGATTTGTTGACTGCTGGATCTTTAAGCTTATAGGGCAATGTCGCAAAGTAGATAACTGAATTTATGCCGCCGCTATACTTTTCTTGGTCAGCTTCAGAAATATTTTGATCTACATCGTTTACAAATCTTGTTAATCCATCATTATTAAGGATGTCGAAAGTTGTAGTACCATTTTTGTTTTTCAATGCTGTATAGCTATATTTTTTTCCTTCATTGTGGAATGTATATATATCATCTCTGAATACAAATTGATAATTGGCGGTTTCGTATAGCTCTCCACCATGTGCTTTTATAGCTTGGTCAAGAAGATACGTGGCTCTATCATTAGCACTTTTTGTATGACTGTTTTCTTTCGCAGTTTTGCAGGACACTATAGTTATTAGTATTATTAAGAAGGCTAAAATTTTCATTTAAATATTTGAATTTAGAGTTGTAGGGTACCATTAGGACATTGTATAATTATCTCAATGGAAGGTTTGGTAGATTTGTAAATTTTTATATCAATAGCCATTTGTATAAATAGGTTTTGAATTTCTTCAGGATTTGGATGGTTAAGTCGTAACTCCAACAGTTTGCATTGATGATCTAAGGAATCCGTAGGATGGTTTTTTGATTTTGTCCAGTCCGTCACAAAGGGAACTACTTCTATCTCTGGAGATTCTAAGGGCATAGCAATTTGCCAAGTGAGAGTGTTACCATTGGTCATCTTACGTGATCCACCGCTCACTTTTCCCATATCTTTCTGATACTCTGATAGCAAGCGACTGTCAGTGTTTATATCTTCAGCTTTGATTGCCCATCTCGTTATTTTTGCAGTATCAACCAGATCGATACCCATCCATCTAGGTGAGTCTATAGTTGTATTGCTTTCATCTATGGCCAGAATCTCCAAGTAGATCTCATCGCCTAGATAGATGAGTGCATTCTTTGTGCCTTGGCTGAGGTGTTGGCCTCCGACTACTGCTCGTACGCCTAGTTTGTTTTCGAGTAATTCTATGGCTTCACTAAGATTAGGAACACAGTATACAATATGATCTATTTTTTTGGACATAATTTAAATTTCATTTAAATCTTAATGAATATACATTTAAAGTTAACTCAATATAAAATAGGTATACAGATTCAACTGTCGCCATTACGCAGCTTAGTGCTAATTTTAATTTTGTTATAATATGTTTTTATTTTATACCGTTATCATTTCGTGGAATAAAATTAATCGCGTCCTAGTCAATACTTATATAAAGGAGATGAATGGGAGGGGCTTCAGTCAATCATTTATTTAATATTCGCCTATAGCTATATCGTTACACTTTTCTTACTCATATCAAAACAGAAAATGTATGTACCGATCTATGTTATTGTTCTTGCTGCCTATTGTGGTGGTTACATCTTGTCAAGAGGATATTGCTACTGAAGAGAGTGATCTAAGTAATGTCAATATTCCTTCTTCGTTAACTCCATATTTTGAAACTTTTAAAGAGAAGGCGTTGGAGTATAATATTGCAGTAGATTATGAATCGGAGAATGTTACTGCTGAAATCAAATTGATTAATGAAGGTACAGTTGCTGGTTCATGTACGACTAATGGACATGATATAAAGCATATTGTAATTGATCAATCATTTTGGAGCCAAGCCTCGCATCTTGTAAAGGAGATGGTAGTATTTCATGAGTTAGGACATTGTGTCTTGGGTAGAGGGCATAGAGAAGATTCATTTTCTAATGGTATATGTCGTAGTATTATGCGCAGCGGATTGGGTGAATGCCGAGATGCATATATTGCAGAAAATAGAGACTATTTTATCGAAGAGCTATTTGTCGTAAGTGAATAAATGAAATCTAGTGTAATAATCTTTGAGCGATAGATGTAGCGTTGTAGACAGCACCTTCCATATATCCAGGATAGCTTGTTGAAGTTTCAGTTCCTCCAATTATAAGCTTCCCATTCATGTATGATTGTTGATACGCTTGATGTCCATTGTTTTGATGTGGAAGCACATGACTGTCATAAGAGGCAAATGTATATTCTTCGTTGCGCCATACTGTTTCTTCGTAACTTAGATACTCTGTGGCTTGATCACCAAAGTACTTTCGAAGTTGTGTCATGATCATAGCAAGTCTTTCTTCGCGTGATATAGAATAATAGTTGCTGCTAAAAAATCCTTTGAGCGCATAGAAGGAGTCTTCATAGTTACTGTGATCGTACATCTCACCTATAGGACCTACGTTACTCATTATAGTGCCGCTTAAGTGCTTAGCTCTCCAAAATGGTTTGGCATAGCTAAGGACTATTTTTATAGATTCTCCCATCCATGTGTGAGTGGCATTAGTAAGTTGTACTATTTCTGCTGGAAGCGCTGGCGTAATGGTAATTGAACTTGTAAGTAGATTAGGCGGAAGGGTAGATACAACCAGTTTAGTCTGTATGGTGTGATCGGTTGTGATTATATCAACTGCATCATTGGTTTCTGATAAAGATATTACTGGTTGATTTAATAGGATGTCATCTTGTGCAATGTAGCTTGCTAAAGTATGGATGATTTGCTGGCTGCCACCTTGTAACCGTTTGCTTGGGTCAGGGTTGGATGGTAGATTTGCCAAGAAATGAGGACTAGTAGATATCGCTTCATATATGGCAGTGCTTCCTATCTTTTGGTCAAATGTTGAAAGGCCTAGTTCATGAAGTAAAGAGATTAATTTTGTATGTTGGCTTCCTAGCCAAGTAGCTCCCATCTCTACAGGTTGTTGTTTATCATAGCCTTTAGTAAATATTCTTCCACCTAATCTGCTTCTTGCTTCGACGATCTTGATAGACATTCCATTTTGTCTAAGTAGATAGGCTAGAGTCAGTCCTGTGAGTCCTGCGCCTATGATGACTAAGTCGGTAGTGATGTACTTTTGTTTCATTGATACAAATATCTAATATTCAATGAGCTATAAATGGTAAATCAGGGACGAATGACTGGGAATGTATAAATCAACGATTTAGATGAAGCTGATTTTCTTGCGCTATATAAGAGGAAATAGAACTCAATCAAGAAATTCTATTCAATTTATATGCCTATTATACCCAAATGCTATTTGATATCCTTCAGCAGACTAGTGCTTTTGGTGAGATGTGATATGTAATTGTTGAGCAATAAATGCGGTAAACCTAGTAGGTATCGAGAGCCTTAGAATTTTTTAATATTTCCCAAGCATACGCACTTCCATAACCCTTAATTCGTCGTATGTTTGTGCACTTATTTATAATCCATATGGCAGATATATCAAACTCGGTTCAAGACAAAAGAAGTGATAAGGAGCTCTATAGTTACCAGAAAGGTGCTATAGATAGAATCTTTCAAGCTTTTGAAGAGGCTCCAGATGATTATCACTTATTATATCAGTTGCCGACCGGTGGTGGTAAGACAGTGATATTCTCTGAGATTGTCCGTCAATACCTCAAGACACATAAGAAAAAAGTATTGGTGATGACTCACCGAGTAGAACTATGTAAGCAAACATCTAATATGCTTACAGAGTTTGGGGTTAAAAATAAGGTGGTTAATAGCACGGCAAATCTAGATGATCAAAATGATTTCATGTGTTTTGTGGCGATGGTGGAAACGCTCAACAATCGATTATTGGATGATGTGCTGGATGTCAGCGATGTTGGTCTTGTAATTATTGATGAAGCCCATTATAATTCGTTTACAAAAATTTTCAAGTTCTTTTCTAAATCATTTCTCTTGGGTGTAACGGCTACGCCACTTAGTTCGAATACTAAGTTGCCCATGAATGAGAACTACAATGAACTTATAGCAGGAGAGACGATACAGTCTTTAATAGAAAATGATTTTTTAGCGAAGGCTAAGATGTATGCTTATAATGTAGGTTTGACGTCTCTTACTATTGGTGCTAATGGTGATTATACAGTAAAGTCGTCTGAAGATCTGTATACTTCTACTGGTATGCTTACCAAGCTTATGCAAGCATATGATCAGAGATGTAAAGGCAAAAAGACACTTATATTTAATAATGGTATCAATACCTCATTATACGTATACGAGTCATTTAAGCAAGCTGGATTACCAGTGATGCACTTGGATAATACTGCTACTAAGAAGCAACGTGCATATATATTAGATTGGTTTAAGCACACGCCTGGAGCTATTTTGAGTTCCGTAAGTATCTTGACCACTGGGTTTGATGAACCTACAGTCGAGTGTATTATTCTTAATAGGGCTACTAAGTCATTGACTTTGTACTATCAAATGATAGGTCGTGGATCTCGTATCCTCAATAATAAAAGTGAGTTTACCGTAATAGATTTAGGTAACAACTTTCTTCGATTTGGTCCTTGGGGGGCAGATCTAGACTGGCAGAAAATATTTAGAAATCCTGATGGGTTTTTAGAAAATCTACTTGAAGATGAAGAGATTGAAAGTTTCTTTAAGTATGAGATGCCTGATAAGCTTAGGGCTAAATTTGTCAAGACAGAAGATGAAAATTTGTATTTTGATGTGAAAGAAGCTTATGTAAGAGCATTAAGAGCGGACCAACCATCAAAAGTGGTTTTGGATGAATCAATGAAACAACACACACAGATAATAATCCAAAACAGTGAAGATGTGTATGATGCATTAGAGCTGGTTGATTTGCTAAGTGAAGATATTGATTTTAGATTGAAGCAATACACAAAGTGCATAAGTAAGAGTACCTACAATTTTTTATCATGGTTGAAGAACGATTATAGAACAAATCTAAAATCTCACCTAAGGAAAAATTTCGCAACGATTTTTGAAGAGATTCATGGACATCCACCAGTGGAGGAGTAGTGGTTGCGATCGTTAGAAGTTAACTATTCAAAGGGATCTCGTTTCTCTATTTCTTGAGATTTCGTAATGTTGATTATGTAGCATGCGTCTGCTATTGAGCTAATTAGGCTTCATTGTCATTTACTCTTTGTGTTTTACTATTTATACCATAGGGGCATCATGATATTAGTTAGGTATGCCTATTCGAATTACTTAATTTAACTTTGTAATCGGATATCCTTAATGAATATAACTGACACGTGAAGGTGAAGTATATACTTATTGCCTTTTTGCTAATTCTTAATACTACAGTATGGGCTCAACTGTATTGTATTAACTACGATGTGAAAGACGGTCTACTTACCGAGAACATCACAGCTATTGGAGAAGATGCTAATGGCTATATGTACATCGGAACGGCTATGGGTTTGTCCTATTTTGATGGTGTCAGTTTTCAAAGTATTAGTGATAATGGGAGTGGCGACATACCTAATAATGTATTTGTCGAAGAGATTCGCTTTGATTCTCTTGGTAACTTATGGATGTCTACAGAACGTAGTGGCCTGTTTAGGTTAGAAGTGCAATCAAATAGCTGGATTAAATTTTCAGTAGATGCGAAGCTAGATCGTCAAATTCCAGATAACACCATTTGGGATATAGAAGTAATAGATGGTAAGGTGGTCATAGCTTGCGAAAACAATGGTGTATCCATGATTGATATCATTACTCTAGAGATATCTAAGTATGATAGTTTTCAAAGTACAACTATAGTCGATATAAATGTTGAGAATGATGGAGATATTTTACTGGCGACTAAGGCTTCACTTTATTGTATAGAGAGTTTCATTGATGCAGGACGTATAGACACCTTATATAATTCTGATTGGCTAATTGATTTTGTGAGTGCTTATTCACTCTCTGATGGTACTACATATCTTATCTCTTATACAAGAGGGGTTTTTCAAGTCAAGGATGGAGCATTGATAGAAGTAATACAACCTGATGGAATAGACTCATGGAGATTTGATTTTATAGCAGAGTATAATGGCAAGCAATGGCTGACGCTTAAAAATACAGGAATAGCAAGCATAGCTATCCATGATCATAAATGGCAGGTATATGAATCGCATCCTTATAACAAAAACACCTTGCTCAAAGGGAAGTACAATGTAGGATTTAAAGACAGTAGAAGTATTTTGTGGATAGGAACTTCGAAAGGGCTAACGAGTATAGTTCCTGAGTTACAAGTATTTAGGAATATTGATAACGAAGTGCCTACAAATGAATTTATGTTGGAGGCTTACTATGATAAAAGTAGGAGTCAATATGTAATGCTTTATGCTTCAGAAAAGAATAAGGTGAAATTTTTTGATGAGCAATTTGAGGAGACGGTCGCTTACAATCATACGCCTGATTTAGATTATATTCAGAGTTTATGGAATTTGATTCCTTACGAGGGAAATTACTTTTGCTTAGGATTTGATATCATGCAAATTGATGGAGTAACTGGTGAAGTTTCTAAAGCGAAGTTTGCTAGATTGCCTAATGTGATAAAGCCAAGAGGAATTATGCTTGATGAAAGTAATAATTTATGGATAGTGCATGATGGAGATCAAGTTGTGAAGTATTCATTGGAACGTGATGAAATTGTTGTGGAGTTGTCATTGCCTAATTTGGGTGACGGTACTGACTATAGAGTTCGAAACATCAATGACTGTGGGAAATATATTTCCATTGCGGCGTCAGATGTTTTTTTATTGTTGGATAAAGAGACTTATCAGACCTATGTTTATGATGTAGACCTTAGTAGCAGGGGTATCTCCAAAATAGATAAGCATCCGGATAAGAGAGGAAGTGTCATAAAGGTGCTCAACTATGATAATAGCTATTTCATTTGCTCAAGAGATGAAGGTGTATATAAAGCTAGTTATTCTCTAGAAGATAATGAATTTACAGTTTCATCTAGTCTGTCACCATCTGAATTGTATGGTCCTGTAGATTTGAAAATGGATGATCAAAGCGATATCTGGATAGCGACAGATAATGGTCTTGTATTGACTGATCAACAGCTCAAAATAAAAAAGAGGATCAACTCTCAAAATGGGCTTCCCTATACCAAATTGAGCCAAGGTCTATCCATTACTAATGGAAAAATTATTCTTAATAATGGAAATGGAATTACGGTAGCGAACATTAATCTACTTAAGCAAAATAATACGTTGTGGCCTGTAGATATAAAGAATGTATTGGCTAATGGTGAGTCTTTAGATCTTCAAGATAAAGAAGTAGAATTGGCTTATAATCGTAATGCTATTCAGGTAAATGTGGCTATGCCTTTTTATGGAAACCGATTTAATTATAAGTATTCTTATAGGTTATTACCCATGACTTCAAATTGGAATGAGGTAAAAGTATCGCAGAGTGAATTTAGATTTGATAACTTGCAATCAGGGGAATATGTATTCGAAATAAAATCTAAACTAGGTGACTCTGAAAGTGAAGTTAGTCGGTTTTCATTCATTGTGAATCCACCATTTTGGAAAGCATGGTGGTTTTTACTTTTATTTTCTTTGCTTTTATTTTTTGTTGTCGTGTGGGCTTATAAGGCAAGAGTAAGGAATAAAGTGAATCAAGAGAAAGTTAAGACGAAATTAGCAGAGTTGCAAAATGAAGCGATTAGAGCCCAATTGAATCCTCACTTTATATTTAATGCTTTAAATAGTATTAGGAGTCTTATATTGATGGATAGGAAAGAGGGTAGTCTAGACTATCTCGGAAAATTTAGTACACTAGTGAGAGAAGTATTGTCGATCTCTAAAGAGGAAATTATATCACTGAGTCGCGAATTGAAATTTAACGAAAACTATGTGAATATAGAACAGTTGAGATTTAGTCAGTCATTGAATTATGAAGTGATAGTATTGGATGAAATAGATGTCAACGAAGTGAAAGTGCCACCGATGATTATGCAGCCTTTTATAGAAAACGCTATATGGCATGGTTTGCTAGGTAAAGAGGAGGATGCAAATTTGACAGTCATTATTAAGAAGGAATCGGAGTCTCTTATAATAAGTATAGATGACAATGGAGAGGGAAGAAAGAAGAAAGAGAAGAAAGTACAGAGTTCGTATAAGACGAAAAAATCTTATGGAGAATTATTAAGTAAGCAACGTCTGCAGTCAATGGGAAAGGGTGCAGAAATAAAGATAGTAGATAAGGTGAGTAAGGGACTTGCCTCTGGAACCACAGTGATAATTAAACTTCCGTTTCGATTATGAAAAAGACGATTAGAGCTATACTTATAGATGATGAACCACTATGTACAGCTGGATTGGAAATAGACTTGAGTGAAGTCGGTTCTATGATTGAAGTAGTCGCTATATGCAATCATCCGCTTAAAGCGATAAAGCAGATTCAGCTATTAAAGCCTGATCTTATATTTCTTGATATTGAGATGCCAGGTATGAATGGCTTTGAGTTATTGGCAACCTTGGAAGAGATAGATTTTAAAGTGGTGTTTGTAACCGCCTATGATGAATATGCTATACAAGCCTTCCGCAATCATGCTATAGATTACATCATGAAACCTGTGGATAGAGACATTCTTAAATTAGCAGTCGATAAGGTGATGGCATCCTTTGAAGAAACGGATTATAATATTAAAATAGAAAACCTTTTAAAAGCCTTGCATGGTGGCCATCGTGTAAAGAAGCTTTCGGTACCTATTGCGGATGGATATGATCTCATTCCTGTAGATGACATTTTGTACTGTAAGTCTCAGGGTAATTATACTGAAATATTTTGTCACAACAGTTCGAAACTATATAGTCGTGTACTTAAGCAAATAGAAGCTTCACTAGTAGGACATAATTTTCAGAGAGTACATGCAAGTTATTTGGTCAATCTAGACAAAGTAAAAAGTATCCATAGAAATGACGGCGGCTACTTGATTATGGAAAACGACTTTCGTATCAATATGAGTAGGACCAAGAAAGGTGATGTTTTCGATATGTTGAAGTAGTCTATAAATTTTTGATGGTTTATGAGAGATGTAAAATAGACAAGCTAAAAGGAAAATTGCTAATGATTTTCATATACTCCTTGGCTATATTTGCATCATAATAAAAAAATAGAGATGACGACTCAAGCCAATACAACAATAAACTATAGGGATTATTTTGATAAAGCAATAAGTTATGAAGCCTACCTCAATAACTTTCAAGCAGAGATAGGAATAGGTGATAAGAGCAAGTTTGCAGAGTACTTACCTCAAAATTGGTCAAGGCAATCTCGATTGGACCGTAAGTTTAAGCTACGTGAAGATCTTCAGAATGCTATAGATAATATGAAGAAACCAATTCACTGGTTGGTGATTACTGAGCATTGGTGTGGTGATGCTTCTCAAATCAACCCTATTATCAATAAGGTCGCAGTAGCTAGTCAAGGGAAAATCGATTTAAGATTTATATATAGAGACGAAAATGAATCACTTATAGATGCACATCTAACTGATGGTCGTAGTAGATCTATTCCTATATTAATTCAATTGGACGAAAATTATAACTTGATAAGTAGCTATGGTCCTAGACCGGCAGTAGCTCAGGATTTAGTAAAGTCTTTACTTGCAGGAGGTAGCGCTTATAGTATTCCATTGCATACTTGGTACGCTAAGGATAAGCAACAAAGTATACAGCAGGATTTGACCATGTTAATCGCAGCCCTTGCGTTGGAGAGTAATGACCTAGATTAACGTTAGGTTAAGTATAATTTTGAGGTCGACTGAATAGAATCCGCAATCTTTTTATCCAGATCTAAGAAGGATTTCGATAGTTCCCAAAGCAATAAATTCTGTTTAATAGCCAACTCATTCAGTTGGTTTCTATCCTTACTTTTACTCATATCTCATAGTTCGTTAAGAGGCGAAGGGCATTGTTTGCGCAATACGTTTCTAGTTATTGTTTATAGAAAGCTAAGTTCTCTTATTGCCTATAATGATAATACACCCAAGTGGGTGAAACTCAAGTGACAGTTTGGTGAATCATAATCTATGTAATATCGCTTTTGTCTAGGATAATAGTAATGGTACTGCCGTTGTCTGTGTTTACAGTGTACTCTGCATTAAGCTGAAGTGTTAAAGCAGATATCAATGTTGCACCAAATGATCCTTCTCGTGCAGATGTAGGATCGTAACCAATTCCATCATCTTTGACGGTGAGTGTAATATGATTGTTGTCATGCTGGAGTTCAATATATAACGTACCTGTAGTGTTGTTGGGCCAAGCATATTTTAGACTGTTGGTGATGAGTTCATTTATGATCAACCCTAAGGGAATGAGGGTGTCTACATCCATTTCTAATTTTTCGATTTTCATTTGTAGTCTTATCCTTTCCTTATCTACATTATAGGTATCAAACAATTCTTGTGAGAGCTTTTCGATATATTCTTTGACATTGATCCCAGTTAGGTTTTCTTTATTGTATAAGTCTTGATGGATGAGAGCCATGGAGCGGACTCTGCTTTTGCCTTCATTAATAGCTTGCAGCGCTGTAGCGTCATTGATGCTTCTTCCTTGCAATGTCAAAAGGCTGCTTACTAGTTGTAGATTATTTTTTACTCTATGGTGTATTTCTCTGAGTAGCAGATCTTTTTCCGTGAGTGCTTTGGTGATTATTTCCTTTTGATTTCGAACTTGTCTATATAATCGAAATAGAAAAAATGAAAGTAGAGAAATAAGACCGAGTGCTATGCTTCCAATAACAATTTTGTTTTTTTGTTCTTGTACTTTTTGCTCCTTCGCTTCGTTTTGTTCATCTAGGTAGTTGATCTGTAACTGTTGTTCTTTTTTCTGATGTTTTGCTTCGAGATCTTGAATGATATATTCATTATTCGCCAGGGTGATTTCTTTTCTTTTTTTATCAATTTCTTCAGTTACAGATAGGGCTTCTTTATATTTTTTTTGTTTGGTGAGGTACTCTTTTTTAATGTTTAAGAGAGATTGGTTAAGGCCTAAGTTGTGCTCTGCACCAGATTGAATGTATAGTTTTTGATATCGTGTATCAAAGTCTTTGGGGTTAAGATTGTCTGTTCGTAACTTGATAATTTCTATCTTGTTTCTGAGAATGTTGCTTGATTCACTTATATCTATACTCCTTATATAAGATAGGTCTACATCTGTAATCGATTGTCCTAGATTAAGTTTTTGTGTGATGATAGAGGCCTTTGCATTCACACTTCTCCATACATTTTTTGATTTAGATTGATTGACACTATCCGATAATTCGTAATAGCGTAAAGCTTGTTCGTATTGATCGGTATATGCGGCACAGTTTCCAAGTGTCATATAGGCCATGGTTAAGTTTATATGTTGGTTGTTTGCCTTGGCACTTTCATAGACAGTAGTGGCAAGTTGTTTCGCTTTTTCAATATTTCCTATTTTGATATATATGCTACTGAGCCCTAGATCTATTGTGTTTCTTTTGTAGGCATCTTTTTCTCCTCTCAGAAAGTCTATGCCATATAGTATTTTAGATATACCATTTTTATATTCAAAGTTAGATACGTAGAAATTGCCCAAGTCATAATAAGTGTAAGGAATGCTAGACGAGTCTTGATGAATGCTATCTATTTCAGCAGCTAGGCTAGCATAGTAGATGGCGCTATCGATCTGCTCTTTGTCTTCATAGTATCCTCCCAGTTGTATGTATAGGTTTGATTTGTCGGAGTAATTCAGATTTTCATGTTTTAGTAACTCATCGACAAGCAGCTTTAGTGAATCTGGGTTTTCGTAATATCCCATCATAGTGGCTAAAGATGTACCTGCTACTATAAGTAAAGAATCATTTTCCAGATTTTTACTTAGTTCCCAGGCTATAGCGTATTCTTTTCTAGCGGAGTTAGCTTGCCACGAATGCATATAATTTCTAGCAAGCCCCAGTCGAGCTTCTACTGTTCCAGATGGTATCTCATCATTATCATTTTCTAAAGCATCATTTAGTATATCTATAGCCTCGGCATACTTTTTATCTTTATATAATTTTTCGCTTTTTTTAATTGCCGTAAAAATATCTTGAGCCGAAATATTTCCAGCTAGCATCAATGATATTGCTATACATGTTATACGTACAATCATAGTTTCGTTTAAGCGTATGATTCTCAATATCTGAAAAAGAATCGAAAGAAGTTATTATGCCAGCTATTGTTTTTTTTATAGAAACAAATAGATCATATTTATTCCATTTGGTTTACACCCATATGGGTGATATAGCTTGGTTAACGTATTTCAGTTTGTACTCTGATTTGGAATATTGGTCTTGTATTTTATTGAATAGCAAGACTTCTCTAAAATTTATGTTAAGCCCAATTATGTAATTATTCATTACCTTTCATCCTAAAGGTGAATCACTTTGAAGTTTTTTAACTCCATCATTCTATAATCGGATTATACAATTATGATTTATCGTTTATTCTCACTTCATTTAGTATTAGTAGCTGTCGGTCTTTTATTATTTATGACAGGCTGCCGTACTGCAGGAATGTATACTTCTAACCCTAGGGATAAGATGGCTTTTGCAGGTACTCAGTTTGAATTGACTAAGAGTGATTCCTTTTACTTGACTAGCTGGACAGACAATTTTATAAGATTGTTTGATGAAAATGGTAATCAGATTTTTGAAAGAGACAATCAATATCGCGGTTATGGTACCTATCAATGTTCTGGAGATTCCTTGTCGCTTCATTTTTGTAATGAAGACTCTATTACAGTACAACTAGGTATTGATAGGTTAGACAGTATAGTTAACCTTTCTATTTATATCTATGATGAACAAGGGATGCTATTACATCCTGACGTGGATCTATTAGATGAAGAAGGGATTAAAGTGCAGAGATTGTTTAATGAATACAAAGACGTTTTTAATTTTGAAATAGATAGTAAGGATAAGCCATCGCTTATGAAGTTGAAAAGTAGATGGTTAAATATTGAAAATCCAACAGTTGACCTATCTGTATTAGAAGATGGAGATCATACGATTAAGCGAAAAAGCTATAATGGATACTTTGCGAAAGGCGTAAGGACTATATGGTTTAAGAGACGTCCGACAGGCATTAGGTATAAACTTAAAGATAAAGTAAGGTACCTTCCCAAGAAATGGAAATGGAATTGGATCAATAAGTTATACCGAGATTATTAATACTAGAAAGCAATTAATCGTCTAACCCATACCATTTAGCAACTGTCTTAGTGGCTATTTTTCCCTGTGGTGTATAATCCTTGTCAAAGTATCCTTCGTGGCCCATTCCGTTAGGAAACCATTTCCACATAAATCCTCCTGCCCACCAAGATTCTTTCCAGAATACGGTGTATAACGCCTCTAGAGCATTGGCTTGTGCTTGCTCGTTGACAGGTAGTTTATGTCTTTCCTTTTCTATTTCCCATGCCTTCCAAGCGCATTTGTCAATAGACATATATCCATACTCCGTAAATAATATTGGCTTGCCTTCTCTTCTTGATAGTTTGTTGAGAATGCTTTTGGTCTCCTGCCATTTATCGATCAGATCGGCTACGCTAGGTGTCTTATCATCGGTGAGTGGAAAGTAGGCACTCAGGCCTATATAATCCAGATCATCCCAAAATGGTATTGATTCATAGCCATCCCAATTGGAAGAGTAGGTCAATTCACCTTTATAAAATGTTCTGATTTCTTTGATTAACGATCTCCAAAAGGCTTCTCTTCTTTGAGCAGCTAATTTATATTCAGTACCGATACAAAACATTTCTGCAGATTGGTCAGCAGCTACTTTGGCAAATGTAATAATGTATTCACGGTAGTTGTTTTCCCATTCTTTCCATTCTTTTTCGGTGTCGAACTCCATATCACCTACCCAATCATTGTGCATGTATACCTGTGGTTTTACCATCACTTTTACACCTGCTTTGTGTGCTTTTTTAATGCATTCTTCTACACCTTCTACTCGTTCTCCCCACCATTGTCTATCCGATCCAAATCTTACACCAGTCTCACCTGATCTAGAAAACCCAAAGGGTACTAAAGCAATCCATCCTGCATTTACCTCTTCTATCTCCAGCATTGGATCACTGTCAAATGGTCTTGGCGGAGCTACCATCGTGAGGCCATCTACTTTAAAGGAGGCCATAGGTGAAGATGGCTGCGCGCAGCTGATCAGAGATAAAGACACGAGGCCTATAAGTACAAGGAGTTTGTTCATATGATAAAGGTAATAGTCTATATGGACTAGATGTTCTATTGATCTGAAGATTAGGAAATATTAACACCCAATATGTCATTTGTTCTACAACTAAGAATCAAAGTAGTTTTAATAAGTATGAATATTCAAAATGCCTATCTTTGTGTCATAATACCAATTATATTATGTCAACACCACTCAACGTAGCATTCCATACTCTAGGCTGTAAGCTAAATTTCTCGGAGACGAGTAGTATCAGACGAATGTTTGAAGATCATGGCTATGGTACTTGTACAATCGAGGATGGAGCAGATATCTACATCATCAATACTTGCTCAGTAACGGATTTTGCAGATAAGAAATGTAGATATGAGGTGAGACGTGCTCTTAAGCATTCGCCTAACGCGAGAGTAGTGGTAATAGGTTGCTATGCCCAACTAAAGCCTAAGGAGATATCTGAAATTCCTGGTGTAGATCTAGTGCTGGGTGCAGCTGAAAAGTTTAATATCATTAAATATATTGATGGTCTGTCCAAAACTACGGATAAAGGAATGGTCTTGGCTGGTGAAGTATCCGAAGCGAATAGTTTTGTAGATGCTTTTAGTTTTGGAGATCGTACTAGGTCGTTTCTTAAGGTTCAGGATGGATGTAACTATAAATGTACATTCTGTACGATACCTCAAGCAAGAGGAGCAAGTAGATCAGATACTATCGAAAATGCTATCGCTAATGCTAAGAAGATTGCAGATTCCGGCGTGAAAGAAATTGTACTCACGGGTGTCAATCTTGGAGATTTTGGTAACGGCACTGAGGTAATCGAAGGTACTAAGCCGAAGAAGGAAGCTATGTTTATCGACCTTATTCAAGAGCTAGATCAAGTAAATGGCGTAGAGAGATATAGAATATCATCTATAGAGCCTAATCTTCTTACAGATGAGATTATCGAGTTTGTTTCTAAGAGTAATAGGTTTTTACCTCATTTCCATGTCCCATTGCAATCTGGATCAGATAAGGTACTCAAGGCAATGAAGCGAAGATACCTCACACCGTTATATACTTCTAGAGTAGAAAGTATCAAAAAACATATGCCTCATGCCTGTATCGGTGTGGATGTCATAGTGGGATTTCCAGGAGAGACGGATGAAGATTTTAAAGAAACTTATAATTTTCTTAAAGATCTGGATATCTCATATCTTCATGTATTTACTTATAGTGAGCGAGCTAATACTCCTGCCGCGGAGATGGGCGAACCAGTACCGATGAATGTTCGTCGTGAAAGAAATGAAATGCTAAGGATTCTTTCTGAAAAGAAGAAGCGTGCGTTTTACGAACAACACTTGGGGTCGACGAAGCAAGTACTTTGGGAGCCTTGTAAGCAAGAGGACATGATGAATGGATTCACTGACAATTATGTAAAAGTGCAAGCTCCACTCAGGTCAGATCAGATAGGTAAAGTAGAGCAAGTTACGCTCAATGGAATCGAAGAGAATTCTTTGGTTAGCATTAGCTATTAGGCCATTTTTAAAATCCATTTCCCCTTGTTAATGCTTGATAACGATATGTTATCGTAGAACTCATATGTCTGTCAATTGACCTTCTCGATTTATATTTAAATCATGAAATATTCAATTATATTAATTTTTCTGCTTGCAATAGCTTGTCGAAAAAGTGAACGGCCTCCGCTCGGAAAGGGCACGCTTTATTTTCCAGCAGAAGTGTATAGCGGTCCAGGAGCGGTCTGGAAATATTATGTTCATACGACTCCAGATGGAGGACAGCGAAAAACGAATATTAAGTACAGGAAACTGGTATATGATAACGCTAAGTTATATTTGACCGACTATGCCGCCGACTTTAAAGAATCTTATAATGAAGTAATAAGTTTAGAAGGTGATGTTTGGAAAATCGATTCTACATATAGTTATGACTATAGAGGATCTCTTGACAGTTTGCGTACACCTATGATCTATAGTATTGGTAAAGAGAACGTGTATTTAAATTGGTCTGATAGTAATGCTGTACTAAAGCGAAGTATTAGTAATGCAAATTGGGTAAATAATATTAGTGCGACGCATAATGAAGTCAAGGATTCGCTTGTTGGAGGGAAGAAAATAAAGACATTTATTGGGACTTTATTATCCAATGCATCATCTGATATTGATACGATTAGGACAGCGTTTATTTGGCGTAGAGAATTTATACAAGGTATAGGAATGGCTGCGCAGTATTTCGAAGGTGAAACGGTAAGTACGGAATGGCAAGTAGATGAAATAATGTCGATTGAAGAATTTGAGCAGAGAGCCAATCATGGAATGTATAGAGTAGCATATATTGATCCTGATAAAGCCATAGATGGTCAGAGAGATTTTGAAACATGCTATCATATCTCAAAAATAAATGACTATTATAATGATGATAGAGCACAACATCTTGGAGGTAAAGGAGGACTGTGGGAAATGATAGAAAATTATCTGAATTATAGCTTATTGAAAAATCAAGAAGGTTATTTTACTTTTCGGTTTGTAATTAATTGTGAAGGGAAAGCTGGTAGATTTGTTACTGAAGAGGCGGACCTTGAATTTAATAAAACAGAGTTTTCTGAAGAACTTAGAATGCATTTTCTTGAAATGCTAATGAATGTGTCTCAATGGAAAAATCTATCTATAAATGGTGAAGCAAGAGACGCATATGTTTATGTCACATTTAAAATACAAGATGATGAAATTGTCGAAATACTACCTTAGCATTTTTGTGTGCTTCACATTGATGATTACATCTTGTGGCGGAAAATCAAAATCTATTTTATATAAAAAAGAGTATACTCAAGAAGAGAAATTAGCTTTAGCAGAATCCCTCTCTAACGGAGCAGGGACAGACTTGTACTATCAAGGTGCAGTAGGAGAGCGCATGATCATTTGGGAGGCGTTGAAGCATAATCCTGAAGGCGCTTGGGGCTGGAGAGAAATAGGCGTGCCTTATCTTAAAAGGGGGTTTGCTCATGAAGCTTCTAAGTACTATTCCAAAGCGGTCGAATACGACGCAGAAGAATGGCTAGGTTACAAAGCTTATTGCTGGTTGTATTTCTATAGAGATTATGAAAGGGTAATAAATGAATTAGATAGGTATGATGCATTTACACCTAACTTTGTGGACTACCCGCAGGCTACATCTGTTGATTTCATGAGAGGAGTCGCCTACTTGAGATTAGGTAAATTGGAAGAAGCTATAGGATATCTACATAAGCATTTGATAGATGAAAAAGAAAATACTGGAGCTGAATATATAGAGCCCAAAGATTACTTAATGCTCGGTGTCGCATGGTATGAAAAAGGTGACTATGTAAAAGCATTAGAAGTCATTGATGAAGGCATACTTCATAACGATTCTACTGCAGATCTATACTTCTATAGAGCGCTTGCTTCGGCTAAACTAAGTGATGTAGTAGCGGCTAATACGTTTCTAGATCAAGCGGAGTACTATATCAATAATGGAGGAAAAAACATTCGTCCTTACATCGAAGAATTCTATGCAGTGTATCAACAAGATGTAGACCAATTGAGAAATGAATTAACAGGCGTAAAGCCAGTGGTAGAGTTTTTCTAGTTTCCTTTAGCAACTCTAATTTTACTCACAAGATAGATCGTAATAATACAGAAGAATATCGCGATATACCCTGTGTAATTATAGTTGTGATATTTTCCATCGGTACCGACAGTTACTATCGTTCCGCTGATGAAAGCAGTCGCTGCTATCGCTAGTTGCTGGAGTGCAGACTTAAGACTCATAAAGCTTCCTCTGGTTTCTGTACTCGCTGCAGCAGTGATAATAGTGTTAGGTGAGATCATACGTCCACTACCAAAGATAAAGAAGAAGGCAACCAATGAAACCGCTATCGATAATGGTACTGTGGTCAAGTGTGTAATTAATATAGTAGGTATCCAACTAATCACCATTACTGTAATGAATACTTTCATGACACCATACTTGTCTGTCATCTTACCAATGATTGGTGAGGTAATAGAAGTCGCTATGCCACCAGCAAAAAATTGGTAGGCAACCTCTATCTGCGTAAGACCAATATTCTTAATCATAAAAGGAGAGATAAATGGTATAATCATAAAGTGACCCATGATCAATACAAAACCTGCAGTCAATGCATACACTTGGTTTTTATCACCAAGCACATTGCCTAATATTTGTAGAAGTGATTTTCGCTTTTTAGGTTGCAACTTAATATGGTCATTCATAGCTGGGAAAGTAAAAAATATGATTGCGGCCATCACAACTCCAAGTAAGCCTAATACCATAAATGGAATTTGCCAAGAGCCTTTAGCGGCTAAGTAAATCCCAAAAGGCACACCCAATGCGGACGCTGCTGAAAATGAAGCAAACAAAACTCCCATGGCAGCACCTCTCTCTTTAAATGGAAATAGATCGCTGATGATAGATAGAACTAAAGCGCCTATCATTCCGCCAAAAAAACCTGTTGCTGCTCTAAGTGTTATTAATGTCTCATAAGTAGTACATAGCGAACAGAGATAAGTACCTATTGCAAAACCACCGTAGAGGAAGAGTAAAGCATTTTTGCGAGGAAGTCTATCTAGAAATACGATACCAAGGATACAGCTTATACTAGCTGCCAAAGCATAAGCAGATACTAACCAGCTATATTGACTTGCACTGATGCCAAACTCAGAAATAAATGTATCTCCCAGTGGCATGATCAACATAGAATCAATGATATGCGTGAAATTCATCACAGCAAGAATATAAAGTATGTACTTTCTGGAAGGCTCTTTAGGCATAGATTTGAGTTGATTAAAGACTACAATCTACATCAACAATAGTTGTAAATAGAACATTCTATTATTGTAAATGATGATTGGTGATGAATATTAGTCGTAGATCAAAAGATCAAATCTTAGTTTATGTTCGGTTACAGTAAGCAGACTTTGTCTTAAATTGTATTTGACTTGCAAATCGAATACGCCATCAAGCATGATATCCTTAAGTTCAGATATGCTACTGAGCAATTCTAAGTTGCCTTCGTGATCGAATTCGACAAAGTCATTGTAGTACATTTCATTGAAATTGTCATCGTCTACTGAGCTGGCATTGACCACCAAGTTGTTAAGTAGTCGGTATTGAACATTAGGAGTTACAGGTATAATTTGTCCTCTTCCAGCTACTATGCTAGTCACCTGATCGGCAGTCATACCATTTTGGGCTAGCCTAGTGTGTATTTGATTGGGTACACTATAGATTTCTATCGTATAAGTCTCTATAGTACTAAATCCTTTGTCTAAGAATACGGTGATTTCAACAGGCATACTAAACCTAGGTTCTTCATCTTTACTACATCCAGAAAATAGAAATATGTAGCAGATCGCAACTGTCAAAATAGATAACTCTTTCAATCTTAGTTTCATATAATACCTTTCATATCGCTCTATAAGAACGCGTGAGAACAGAAAATGCTCATAATGTAACGTCGAAATTAAATATTTCGATATCTTGATCATGTAAATTGTACTAACAATTACCATCGAAACAAAACTACCATGGGAGAACAACGCGTATCAGCACTTAATGACGAGAAGAAAATGCAAAAGTTTGTAAAGGCATTATTGGCCGATGTACAAGCTATGGAATATATGCTAGAGCACGATTGGTTTGAATCTGGGACTATACGTATAGGTGCTGAGCAGGAGATGGTTATGGTAAATAAGCAAAGCCAAAAGCCAGCATGTGTAGCGATGGAGGCCTTGGATAAAATGAAGGATTACGACTGGGTAGAGACGGAACTGGCCAAATTTAACTTAGAGACTAACCTGACGCCTAGAGAATTTGTAGGATCATGCTTTTCTGATCTAGAAAAAGAAAATTCGGAGAAATTAGAGAAAATCCAAGAAGTATTGGACACTATGGATACTGACCTTGTGCTTACTGGTATACTACCGACGCTCAAGAAGAGGGATTTGATCATGGATAATCTTACTCCAAAGAAAAGGTATTACGCCCTTATGGAGGCCATTAATGAGCAGTTGATAGGTAATGCATACGAGTTAAAGCTTAGCGGTATTGATGAATTAGCATTAAAGCATGATAGCCCATTATTAGAAGCAGTAAATACCAGTTTTCAGATTCATCTACAGATAGAGCCTAAGGATTTTGTGAAGATGTATAATATCGCACAAGCGATTACAGGACCGATTATGGCTATATCGGCCAATAGTCCATTAGTGTTTGGTAAGAGACTATGGCATGAGAGTAGGATAGCTATGTTTCAGCAAGCTTTAGATACTCGATCTACGCATGATCATATGAGAGAACGTAGTGCGAGGGTAAGCTTTGGTAGAGATTGGCTGCATGAGTCTATTATGGAAATCTATAAAGAGGATATTGCGAGGTTCAGAGTATTGCTTAGTTCTGATGTCAAAGAAGATTCTCTCGCTTGTATTAAGAAAGGGGAGACACCAAAGCTTAGATCGCTACAGGTACATAATTCTACCGTATACAGGTGGAATAGACCATGTTACGGAATCAGTGATAACGGTAAGCCACACTTAAGAATAGAAAATCGTGTAATAGCGGCTGGACCTACAGTGATTGATGAAGTAGCGAGTGCATGCTTTTGGCTTGGACTGATGGAAGGTATGGCGCAACGGACTGATGATATTACACAGCATATATCGTTTGAGGATGCCAGGGATAATTTTGCTAAAGCAGCACAATTTGGTATTGACTCAAAATTCAATTGGTTTAATGATGAAAAAATAACTGCGTCTCAGCTAATTAAAGAAAAACTTATACCTATAGCAAGAGAAGGTCTAGAATATAGAAAAGTCGACAAAGCTGATATAGACAAGTATCTAGGTGTCATTGAAGAAAGAACTGATAAGCATATGAACGGTGCCAGATGGATGCTTAGAGGCTATTCAGAACTCAAGAAAACGATAGGAGAGGATGAGGCACTAAGAGTAATTACCGCAGAGATCGTTCATAATCAAAAGCAAAATATACCTGTGCATAATTGGCCTGCGCCAGATGCTAGTAGACTCAAACAATATAAGATTTCTGAAATGTTGGTTTCAGATTTTATGGCTACCGATATTTTTACGGTACAGAAAAACGATATCATCCAATTAGTTGCTGAGTTAATGGATTGGAATAAGATAAAATATACGCCAGTAGAAGATTCTAAGGGGAAACTTATTGGACTAGTCTCTGCCAGATTAATATTAAGAGAACTAACAAGAAACCCTTCAAGGCGATCTACTAGGACTGCTGAAGATATCATGGTGACAGATCTAATTACGATTACCGAAGAAACGACGATAAAGGAAGTTACTAGATTAATGCGTGAGCATAATATCGGTTGTCTTCCTGTTGTCAATGGTGATGAGTTAGTTGGTATGATTACGGAAAACGATTTTATCCGTATCAGCCGAAGACTAATTGAAAGAATGGGGTAGAGCGCTCTTTTTTTACGAAGGAAAAAAAAGCGCGGACATCGCATTTCGGAAGCGTTTTGTAGAAACGCGTGCAATACGAAAGAATAGTAGAGCGCTCTTTTTTTACGAAGGAAAAAAATCGCGGACATCGCATTTCGGAATCGTTTTGTAGGAACGACACAGCTGCATAGTAGAATTTCATAAATAGCTAGAATTAGCCAAAATTAGGATGGAATGTATTTAAAAGAATATGTCGTAATAATTTTTTCTTTGGTGATTTTAATTGGGTGTAAAGATAATTCACCAATTGTGATAGATCCTACTAAATCTGAGTTTAGTCAACATCTTGGAAAAGGTGTGTGGCTTAGGGTTCCTTCATCATTTAAAAAAGCAACTAGCTACGATGGTTATCAAATGAATGACCAGTCTGCATCTATTTCAGTTAAAATAGTAAATAGGAGTTTAGAAGAATTTAAAAGAACTTTCGAACCCGACGTTCTTTCTCAGATGAAGCAGGAGCTTTTGGAAATACGCCCTGTCGTGTATGGTGATAACGAATTTGCCTTTTATTCTAAAGTGAGAGATAAACGGAAGAGGACGATTAAATATCTATTAGCTATCGCGAATGGAGCAGAGACATACACTATCAAAGCTTTTTGTTTTCAAGATAATGAAAGTCAAGTAGGTCCAAGAATAGAAAAAGCTTTATGGTCTACGTATATTGGGGAACAAGAAGATGAAAAATATGATTTTTTAATGGCTAGGATTTACTCTGCTGATCATATAGTATTTACAAAAGATGGAGAATTGCCAACCAAGAGTAAAGACGAGGCAATAATAGAGGTGAAGGTCTTAGAATTAGATGTACCAATGAGTCCCACTGAAGGAGAAGAGTATTTAAAGAATGAAATATCTAAAATAGTACCTAATAGGAATGTTGCTGTTACAGTTCAGAAGTTAATTGAGGGCTATTTTTTGGGTGGTGGTGGTGGAGTGTATGATGGTAGAAATGTTTACCTTTCTTTATTGATGGGTAATCAAGAAACTAAATTTCTTAAGTGTACAGCAAACGCAAAGATTGAGAAGTCTTATTTTGAAGAATTCATTAAGAAAAAGTATTTAAAGACTACAGTTTCTTACCGATAGATAGTTGTCAAATAATGAAAAAAACAAATACGGAACAACATCCTAATTTACCTAGTGGAGAATGGGAAGGCCTTTACAAATATCCATCTGTGTTACAGGGTATGTTTGAAGAGGGTAAAATGACATTCGTTATCGATTTTTGCAATGGTGAAATAATAGGATTTGGTTCAGATCAAGTAGGTGGTTATACTTGGAAGGGTAGCTATGATTTAGATCAGATGCAATGTTGGATGATTAAAAGTTACACTACTCACGATATCGATTATGAAGGTAATGTTGATGAAAATGGTATTTGGGGATTCTGGCTCACTGGTCATGATCGATTCAAAGGTACATTTCACATTTGGCCTAAAGGAAGAGAAGTAGAAGAAGTGTCTGAAGAGAAGAAAAATAATCTTGTAGAAATTAAAAAGGTACTAGTAAACAATATATGAATAAAGTCGGTCTAGGCGGTAGTTGTCATTGGTGTACAGAAGCTGTATTTCAATCTTTAGTAGGAGTTAGTAAAGTAGAGCAAGGCTGGATAAGTAGTGATGAATATGCTGCCATGTCGGAGGCCGTAATTGTTCATTTTGATTCTGATACAATTTCCTTAGATGTCTTAATAGAAGTGCATTTGCATACACATAGCTGTACCTCAACACATCGGATGAGAGAAAAATATAGATCAGCGGTCTATGTATATAATAAAATGCAAAGATCGACTTCCATACAAATCATAAATAGCTTGCAATCGCAATTTGAAATGCCAATCATTACGAAGGTTTTAGACTTTGACACATTTGAAAGTAATAAAGAAGAGTATTTGGATTACTATTATAATAATCCAGAGAAGGCTTTCTGCAAAAATCAAATCAATCCAAAGTTGAAGAAGATAATGTCGATGTTTGCTAAGAGGGTAGACCACAGTAAACTAAACTTTAATAGTTCTCAGTAGTTTACTTATTCATAATCATCATCAAGGCCAGTGAAACTTAATATACAAGATACATTCAATAAAGAATTACCAGCAGATCCAATTTTGCGCAACTATAGACGACAAGTAGAAGAAGCTTGTTTTTCATATGTAACGCCTAGAATACCAAGTAAGCCTGCTGTAATACATGTCTCTGAGGAGATGCTTGAGGCTATTGGATTAGACGCTGATGAGGCGCAATCTGATACGTTTAAGAGAGTATTCTCTGGAGCTGAAGTCATGCCTGGTACTTCGCCATATGCCATGTGCTATGCAGGGCATCAGTTTGGTCATTGGGCAGGCCAGCTTGGGGATGGTAGAGCGATCAACCTCTGTGAAGTAGTACATAATAATACTCGTTGGGCACTACAGTTGAAAGGCGCAGGAGAAACGCCTTATTCTAGATCGGCCGATGGTTTAGCTGTATTGAGATCTTCGGTACGTGAGCATCTTTGTAGTGAAGCGATGTATCATTTAGGGGTGCCTACTACTCGATCTCTTTCTCTATCATTGACAGGTGACGAGGTGATGCGTGATATGATGTATGATGGGAATGCTGATTACGAGAAAGGTGCAGTGGTATGTAGGGTCGCTCCAAGTTTTTTGAGATTTGGAAGTTATCAGATTTTTATGGCTAGAGAAGATAAGAAATCTCTCCAAGTCTTAGTAGATTATACGATGAAGTATTTCCATCCACATATTGAGGGTAGAAAAACGGATGATTATCTCCAGTTTTTTCAAGAGGTAGTAGATAAGACTTTGGATATGGTGATTCATTGGCAAAGAGTAGGCTTTGTGCATGGAGTTATGAATACAGATAATATGTCAATCTTGGGGCTCACTATCGACTATGGCCCATATGGTTGGCTGGAAGGCTATGATCCAGGGTGGACACCTAATACGACCGATGCTCAAGGCAAGCGGTACAGATATGGTAGTCAACCCAATATGGCCTTATGGAATTTGATGCAATTGGCTAATGCCCTCTATGCATTGGTAGACGATGTGCCAGCGTTGGAAGCTATACTAAAGACATATCAACAAAGCTACCCGAGGAAATATTTTTCCATGATGGGTGAAAAAATTGGAATAGTTACTCAAGGCGAAGCAGATATGAAACTCATTCAAGAATTGGAGGGTATACTCCAATTATCTGAAACAGATATGACCATATTTTTTAGACTGCTATCTCGAGTGAATGCTTTTGCCATGAATGAAGAGGATGCGTTAGTAGTAGTCCAAGACGCTTTTTATAAACTAGATGAAATACAAGGAGAGATTAAGATAAAATGGTTGGGATGGATGTCCAAGTATATTGATCGTCTTACAGAAATGGACGTTGTTAATGTTGATAAAGTAGCCAAAATGAATGCGGTTAATCCAAAGTATGTGCTTCGTAATTATATGGCTCAGTTGGCAATCGATAAAGCCAATGAACAAGATTATGGATTGATTGATGATTTATATCAACTGCTAAAAAAACCATACGACGAACAGCCAGAATCTGAAGAGTGGTTTGCTAAGAGGCCAGAGTGGGCAAGAAATAAAGTGGGTTGTTCTATGCTAAGTTGTAGCTCTTAATTATTTTCGTTCTATGAACATATCAATATGTTGCACTCTTGTTATTGTTCACTTTTGGACTTGTGTCATGTAGTGATGAAAGTGATTCTATGGATGAGGAGATGGAGATGGAATCTGTTGATCTCACAACTCAATTAGTTGGCACCTACTCAGGGGATTCTAGATATCAAGAAGGCGGAAGTGGTTTTGCCGAAGATAATAGAAATGCTAATGTTGTATAATCTGCAGATTCATTGGCGACTATAAGGATTACTTCAGTAGGAGGAGTAATAGTATTAGATGCAAGTCTTGATTCAGATTTTACCTTTATCGTAGATGCAGATTTGATATATTCTGAAGGTCCATTTTCTGGTGTAGGAGTACTGAAGGGTGACTCACTTCTGATAGAAATGAATGCTGAAAATAATATATTATACGAGTACAGAGCGAAGCGCCAATAAGTAAGTATTAGTTATGATTTTAACTATGTACAGAATTCAGTGTTTTGTAGAGTTAAGTACTTCCATGGATAGGTAGCATCTGCACATCACAATTGCAGAACTTAAAAGAGTTAATATAATAAGGAGGAATACAGATTCGCGTATTATTCTACAGGTTTTAAATTGATAACTTCTTTTTCACTATTTTCAAATATAGCTTCCTTCCCTTTGATCCAAAAAGTATTTCCAGCATTACTTGTATACTTTTCGCCGCTAGCAGATTCTACATATCTTAAATTATAGGTGGCGTCTTCGTTTTGTTCTTTCAGTTGGATCCAAGTTAGTCCATCCTTTTCTTCACGATTTGTAATTTGATATATCTTTTTTCCGTCCGTTGATATCCATGGTTTTACTGTCTTTAAGTATTTGTTGGCATCCCTTTTCTTGGCTTGCCTTTCTTCTACTTGTTGTCTTTCGTAATCACTTTGGGCTTGCTTCCAATTTTCTGTACTATTATAATATAGTATATACACGAGTATACCTACGCCTATTGATACATAAGGCAATAATTTTCTCATTCTTTCTGATGCCATAACCTTTTTTAAATATTGGTGAATTTGAAACTCTAATTGACGTTATTTTCCGTTAAGGTAATTTCTCAAATATTCAAAATGTCCTCCTAAGTCTCCGTCTCTAGTTACACTACCTTTATCTAACATTGGACCACCACCTGCTTTAAGTTCAGGGATTACATGTTTAATAAACATTTCACCAAATGCAGTAGAAGCGTCTCGCGGCATTTCGTTAGGTAGATTATCTATAGTCATCATGTCTAGACTATTCTCCTGATAAGGTTCTGTTTCTAATCGTGTCTTTGGATCATAGCCAAATACAGGATCAGCAATTGTACTTGCTTTGATTGTAGTAGGAATAGAACTGACTGGTGCAATATCACAAGTTACATCAGCGATCACTTTAATCTTAAAATCTTCTGAATCTAACTGATCCAATGTAAAGAATGCTGGAGCATTATTATCCCAATATATACCATTGATCATGATATCGCTAGTCGATAAGAAATGCTCGAAATCTGACTCATATAAAGATGGATTATTATAGAAATCTTTCACATCGTCAAATTCTCTTTTGTCCTTTCTCTTGGTATAATAGAAACTGCTTAATTGTGTATAGACTGGATAATCATATTGATGAGTGATATAATCCATAGGTCTTACTTTTTGAAAACCCATATCATCCAAAACTAATGCTGCTCCATTAGCAACCCTTCCGGATCCAGTTAATACTAGTCTTACTGCAGGAAAGGTAGTTTCATTGTAAATTTCTTTCGCCGCCGCATAATCATAAAGGTCTTTCATTCGAGGAAGCTCAAAACCTCTAGTACGTTGGGCATAAGTCCATAGTGCATTGTGAGCACCCACCATTCCTGCAAATTTTCCAAATGCAATTACTCTTGCGCCATTTTCATTAGTTAGTACTTCATAATCAAGAAGTCGGATATTGCGTTCTATTACCGCCTGTAATAGCTTGCGATTATATACCTGCTCTTTGATAGTATGGGAGAAGAAGAAATAGGTCTTATCAGAGATTAGTTTTTCAATGGGTACTTCTTTGACACCTATTAGTATGTCTCTATCTGTAATATCTTCAACGACAGGTACTCCTGCTTCTCTATAATTTTCATCTGTAAAACATCTCACTTGTGAAGATTGAACCACTAAATCGATGCCTTCGGCTATCAGCTTCTTGCATTGAGAAGGATTAAGTGGCACTCTACTATCTGATGGAGTTTTGTCTTCGCGTATGATTCCTATTTTGAGCATATTGATCTTCTTGTATAATGAATGCCTAAAAGTAAGGAAAGCAGCGATTTTCATATGGGTGTAGTCTCATTATTATGAAAATGACTTTACACAGGATTAAATGTAGCTCACTATTCTTGATAGTTATATTTATGATAGCCTGTGATTCCAATTGTGATCGTGATCTAGTTTGTGATAGTATAAGTACTTTTCAAGATGATAGTAATCTATTAGAAAGCATATCCCTGGTAACTCCTAATGCGATAGTGGATGTCGAAGAGGTGTTTAACTTTGTACATCTAGGGCATATAGGTCTTGCTGATCCTAAGAAAATTGAGTCTTATGAAATAAAAGTTGATATGAATGACGTCTTTTCATTCCACACCAGTAATCCTTCATTTATAATCGATGGCAGCCTTATTTCTATCCCTAAGGATGTAGTTCTTCAGGGAGCTAACTATGTCGAAGAGTTTGCAGATTTTACTATTTCAATATTCTTAGAAGGAGAAAGTGGATTTATTCATATTACAGGCGAGGTGCTTTTCGTTACTTGTGCTTCTCTGTTATCTGGAGATGTGGATATCAAAGATTGCAGATATAGCTATCAGATTTCACCATCATATTGGATTGGAGACCCTCCACTCATTTGTCAATGATTAAATCAGATGTCCAAAAGAGTAGTGACTTATTAGAATTTTTGCGTCTATTTATTCGGAGACTATTTACCATAACACGCAATGAAATAGTATTCAGCATAGGTCGAATAATTACATGTGTTATATCAATATATGTTTTATACCTATATTTACATGATTAAAAACGCTTATAACTAACTTAAAACACTTTAACAATGATTCAAGAATTTAAAGACTTTATAATGAAAGGCAATGTGCTAGAATTAGCAATCGCCGTAATTATTGCAGGAGCATTTGGTACAGTAATCACTACATTTACTAACGAAGTACTTATGCCACCTATCGGTCAAGCAATTGGAGGGATAGATTTTGCAGACCTTAAATATGTATTACAAGCTGCATCAGGAGAAGGAGACAATGCTGTTGCTGAGGTTGCTATTATGTGGGGAAAATGGTTAAACACAATTATTAACTTTTTAATCATTGCGTTCATATTATTCCTTATAATCAGAGCTAACAACAAAGCTAACCCACCTGCACCTGCTGCACCAGCTGGACCAAGTGAGTTAGATTTACTTGCAGAAATAAGAGATGCACTTAAAAAATAAGATTGAAGTCCTAAAGCTTTAGTCTCAGGATTAAGTACATTTTCAAAGTATAAAGCCATCAGTGATATTTCACTGATGGCTTTTTTTGTTTGGTATATCAAGAAATATTGATTTAAGCATTAAAAAAAAAGGCATATTACTTTGCAAGCCACTGCTTTGGCAATACGCTGTCGCCCTTTCCTTCGGAAAATGAAAATAGAGAAAAAAGGCATATTGCTACGCGTGTTTGCTTCGCAAGCCACTGCTTTGGCAATACACTGTCGCCCTTTCTTCGGAAAATGAGAATAAAGAAAAAAAGGCATATTGCTACGCGTGTTTGCTTCGCAAGCCACTGCTTTCGCAATACACTGTCGCCCTTTCCGAAGGAAAGGGCTTAGTTAAAAATCCCTTAAAACACAATAAAGCTGTTACTATGTCTTTCTAGGCAACGCTCTTACTTAAATCAATTGTAAGAACCTTAAAATCTCAGCTTTATGAAAAAGATAATATACATACTCAGCGTAATCCTTCTCGCTAGCTCTTGTAAGAATATTGAGAAGATGGTGGAACAAGGGAAATACGATGAAGCCATCGAATATGCGGCTAAGAAACTTCACGGAGAGAAAAACAAGAAGACGAAATACGTTGAAGCATTAGAGGAGGCATATCACAAGGTGACAGATCAAGATATGGAGAAAGTTAAATTTTTGGCGGCAAGTGGTTATGCTAATAAATATGACCGCATGTATGATATTTTTCTCAAAATTGAAAATAGACAAAGTAGTATTACACCATTTTTACCGCTGATAAGTGAAGATGGATATGTTGCACATTTTAAGTTCGTACGTACTCATGAGAAGCTTAGTGAGATGGCTGATTTAGCTGCAGAAGCGCATTATAAATCAGCAGTAGTGGCTTTAGCTGATTATGATAAGTATGAGGATAAAACAATGGCTCGTGACGCATATCAGTATTTAGAGAATATAGAGAGATATAGATCTAACTATAAAGATACTAAAGAGCTAAGTAGAGCAGCGCGAAGTAAAGGAACTACACATGTAGCGGTAAGTGTCACTACTGGAAGCTTTGTATATGCTGGAGATATATCTAAGTATATTCTGTCAAGCTTCGATATTGAACGGTTGAATAGTTTTTGGACTGTGTATGATGATGCGCGTAATTTTGATGTCGCGGCTGACTATCATGTGATCGTACGAGTAGAAGATATTGTACTTGGTATCGAACGTGAGCGAGTGGATCACTTCCATGAAAAAGCTACAATAGAAGTAGGTAGAAAAAACGTAGTGAGTGATAATGGTAAAGTGAAAATAGATTCTCTAGGCAATGTTATTACCATTCCTATCCATAAAGATGTGTATGCTGAAGTTACGGATGTGAAGAGGGAGAAAACAGCTAGAATGTTTTCTGAAGTAATCATCAAAGATGAAAAGAGAAATCGAGTAAAGAGGAATATACCCATTACCGTAGACGAAGTGTTCAACGACTATATGTGTACTTTTACGGGTGATAAAAGGGCCTTGCCAGCAAACTCTGTTAAGAGACTGGATACGCACCTAGCTCCATTTCCACATGATATTGAGATGGTAGAGAATATGAGTTACCAGCTAAGAGATGAAGTATACAGTAAAATAGAACGTGAGATGAGTGATATCATCAGAGCATAGAATATAGTAAACAAGCGGACTAGACATATCTAGTCCGCTTTCTTTTGTCAAAGTAATGATACAATCATTGAAATAATTACATTTGCAGCCGCATAAACCATTTTATTGCAAATGGTCACTACATATGCATTTTGAATTATGTAAGACGTTAAATGACTACATTATTAAGAACAAGACGTTTATAATAATATACAAGCAAAATAGAATATGAATCTTTCAAATGTACTAGCCGTAAGTGGCCTTCCAGGATTATACGAATTAGCATCTAACAGACCTAATGGTCTACTGGTTACGCCTATAGAGGGCGGTAAAAGCAAATTCTGTTCATCTCGTAAGCATCAATTTACTCCATTGGAGACTGTTGCAATTTACACTTGGTCTGATACTACAGAGCTAAAGAATGTATTTAAGTCCATGACAGAGAAGATCCAAGAAGTACCGCTTCCTGATCTTAAAGGTGGTAAAGAAGTTCTTAATGCTTACTTCGAACAGATCCTTCCTGAGTTTGACAGAGAAAGAGTATATCCAAACGATATCAAGAAAGTAATCAAGTGGTATGTAGCTCTAGAAGCTCAAGGATACTTAAGTGCTACTGACGAAGAAGAGTAGATAACTAGCGTATTGAGGCTTTTATTTCAATTAGAGCTAATGGAAACACTATTAGTTTTTCGATGATGAAATATGCTAAACCTAATTTACTCAACTGCGGAAAGTAGTAAAATACTAAGCCAAGTGACACGGCGCAATAGATTATATTTATCATTCCTATCAATCTAAGGTATTGGTGCCATCGATTTGGACTTGCTTTGTAACATGCCAAAGAATACGTTGCAAATAAGCATGCAGCAATTGCCAAATATTGTAATATATGCAATGGCATACCTATAAGATGATTTAGTGATGGGAGTACTAACCCTAGCATGATAGCTGAAATTACAGCTCCTATCCCATCAATTAGAAATAGGGCTTTGGAGTTAAGGTTTTGGTTTATTATTCCCATGGTCCATCTTTGGTTACATTGACAAAACTATCTCCATATAAGCGATAGAGCCCTCCACCTCCTCCAGTCCAAAATCTCCCTTTCGAATCTTCATAGATGGTTTGAACAGCTTTCACACCTAGACCTTGATCTTCAGCGAAATTGGTTAGCGTTTCTCCTCCATCATATTTGTATAATCCGTAGCCTTCAGAGCTAAACCATATGTGGCCATTAGTAGCTTCATAGACTATGATAGATTCATTATTTTCTATTCCGTTTGTAGTGTCGTAAGTGACAAAAGCATTGCCGTCATACCTACATACTCCACCATATCTCGTAGATATCCAGATATTCCCTTTTCTATCTTGTATTATATTGTCAATGTCATTGTCGCATAATCCATTTTCTGTATTGAGAAACGTGACATTCTTTCCATCATACTTCGCTACACCTAGGCCACTTGTAGCCATCCATAGTTCATCGTTAATTTCGATAAAATCACGAACACATTGATTAGAAAACCTTCCATCATGAGCGTTAGATTCATTTCCAGGTAAATTAAAATCTACAAATTTATCACCTGACAATATGGAAACTCCTTCTATGCTACTGGCCCATATTTGTCCTTTGCTATCTTCGTAGACGCTCCACATCCATTCTCCTCTCAGTCCGTCTTTTACAGTATAATTGGTAAATGATTTTCCATCATATACTGATATGCCACCATAAGTAGTTAACCATATTCGACCATCTTTGGATTGCATAACATCAGTCACTTGAGATCCACTGAGACCATTGGTTGGATTGAAATATTTTACTGTATTACCATCGTACCTAGCTACTCCATATCCATTAGTGCCCATCCATAGATTACCATTCTTATCTTCAAATATATTGCGTACATATTCGGCGATTTGTGCTGATGGATCTGGATTGATAAATGGGATAATGGAAGTTGTATGTGTACTATTTGGCTTAGCTCTGCTTTCGTCTTGAGTCTTGCATGATAGTGTAGTAATTGCCAAAAGTATTACTAGTGCAATGTAGTTTTGGCGTGAGTACTTTTTCATTGGATGTAATTTAATAATTATTAATTTCAGCGGAGTGGTTTTGTATTTTCAATGTATGTACAGTTTACCCGATAGCGGTTTTTGAATTGTAAATACTTGTAAACAAGCAGTAAAAATTATGTAGTAGGCTATGGGGTGGAGTCAGCAATGTATATAATAGGTATGTGTGGTTTAGTATCATAAAAAAAGCTCTCCCCAACATTGTCGAGAAGAGCTTTAATATGTTACCCAATTAGAAAAAAATTGGTGTTAAGTTCAATCTTTAGGTGCACTAAAATTCTGCACTGCCAGGATACCTTGGGAAAGGGATGACATCACGAATGTTAGCCATTCCTGTTACGAATTGTACTAGTCTTTCGAAGCCCAGTCCATATCCTGCATGTGGTACAGTTCCAAAGATTCTAGTATCTAAAAACCACTGCATCTCATCTTGAGGGATTCCCATCTCATCCATACGTTGAGTCAGTTTGTCTAGGCGCTCTTCACGCGCAGAGCCTCCAATAATCTCACCGATACCTGGGAATAATATATCCATGGCGCCTACAGTCTTGCCATCATCATTTTGTCTCATATAGAAAGACTTGATGTCCTTAGGGTAGTCAGTTAGGATTACTGGCTTCTTGAAATGCTTTTCTACTAAAAATCTTTCATGTTCCGATTGTAGATCTGCTCCCCATTCGTCTAATACGAATTGGAATTTTTTCTTCTTATTCGGTTTACTGTTTCTGAGTATCTGGAATGCCTCAGTATAAGTTAATCTTTCAAATGTATTGTCAACACAGAACTTCAGTTTCTCTCTGAGATCCATAGGTTGTCTCTCAGCTGTTGGTTTGCTTTTATCTTCCTGTACGATTCTATTTTCGAGAAACTGTAGATCATCGTCACACTTCTCCATTACATAACTGATAACATACTTAAGCATCTCCTCTGCGAGATCCATATTGTCATTTAGATCAGCGAATGCTACCTCAGGTTCTATCATCCAAAACTCCGCAAGGTGACGGCTTGTATTACTATTCTCTGCTCGGAATGTAGGGCCAAATGTATACACTTGACTCAATCCGAGAGCGGCTAATTCAGCTTGAAGTTGACCAGATACAGTAAGATTAGTAGCCTTACCAAAGAAGTCTTGCTTATAATCCACTTTGCCATCTTCACCAACAGGGATATTATCCATATCGAGAGTAGTCACTTGAAACATCTCACCTGCACCTTCAGCATCACTACCTGTAATGATAGGACTGTGTACATTGTAGAATCCTTTGTCATTAAAAAATTGGTGGATCGCAAATGTAATCGCATGACGAATACGGAATACAGCACTAAATGTATTAGTACGAACTCTTAAGTGTGCGTTTTCTCTAAGGAACTCTAATGAGTGCTTCTTAGGCTGAATTGGATATTTGTCTGCATCGCAATCGCCCAATACCTCTAATGATTCTGCCACAAGCTCTACAGATTGTCCTTTACCTTGAGACTCTATGATCTTCCCAGTAGCTTTTATAGCAGCTCCCACAGTAAATCTCTTAAGTAGCGCAGGATCTTCATTTTCTTGGTCTACGACTACTTGTAATGTCTTTATCGTCGATCCGTCATTTAATGCAATGAATCTATCATTACGAAACGAACGGATCCATCCCATTACGGTTACTTCTCTGTCTAGTTGATCACTTTGGATCAGATCTGCAATTTTCTCTCTTTTCTGCATAGCTTATCTGTTGATATATAATAGGCGGCAAATGTAATACTTGATTTCGAATTGATTCACCTCTTAGGTATATGATGTTATTATAAAAACTCTCCTACAATACGATATACTTCTTTTCCTCGTAATGTATGGCCTAAGCCTTTGACGGTCTTAAGCTCACTACCATCAAACCATTCGTGGATGCGCTCCGAATCTGATATGGGTACCACAGGGTCTAATTCATCGTGTACGATCAGTACTTCACAGCTGAGTTCTTTTTCAAAGTCTCTAAAATTGAATTCTTTAAACTGCATGTTGAAAAAGGATTCGAAGTACTCATCCATGGCTAGTCGCGTCTTCTGACGTAGAGAAAGTAACTCATGGTATCTATCTATATGCCAACTAAGATCTGCTACTGGGCTCAATAACACTAGTTTTTCTAGTCGACTATACATCTTCTTTTGTAATAGATGTGCTAGTGATAATGCTCCGAGTGAATGTGCGACGATCCGTGTAGGTTCAAAGGTTTTGAGTGCCACATCGATCATGTTAGCAAAGTGAAGTAGATTGAAATGGTCCCCCTCCGAGCCACCATGATAGGGCGCATCTAATGCTACGAATCTATGATTTTCTCTACCTAGATGGTCTATCATATCGTACCATCGATAGCTGTTGCTGTCCCAGCCATGTATGAGTAGGGTAGTATCACCTGTGCCACCCCAGTCGTAAAGTTTGACATTGAGGTTGTCCACAGACTTTCGCGTACCTGTTTTTTCAGGTGCTACATTGGGCAGTTCTTTCGGTATGATACGGCCTTGCATAGGATGTATCAATACGTCGATACTTCCTTTCCCAGCTTTTTTAGTAGAAAACATGTTGATCAACCGATACTTTGCAGATAGCAGTCTTATTATTGTTCTTTCTTTCCAAGTATCCATATAGAGGGATGCCTAATTATTTTCAATTATTTCAATCGTAAAAGCTAAGGTATGAAGTTCTTTCCGATAATGGGTGATGCTTACAAGGTAGATGATTATGCACCTCTTGATCTTTCTGTGAATTCATCCAATTATTATGAAGAAAGTAAGGTCAATCAATTATCTCTAAAGGCTTTCGTCGAGAATGTCAAAATTGAATCTAAAGCGAAGCTATTATATGGCGGATATCTAGAGCATCGTGCAATATATACCTCAGAGCATTTTACGGGTGAGTCTAGAGATTTTCACCTTGGTATAGATGTGTGGGCTGCAGCTGGCACTCCATTATATGCACCTTGTGATATGGTACTCCATAGTATGGCATACAATGCAGCAGAGTTGGATTATGGATATACACTCATTTATCATTTACAAGATTTGGATTGCCACTTACTCCTAGGGCACTTGAGTAAATCATCATTGGATGGCAAAATAGTAGGAATGAAAGTCAAGGCCCAATCTCAATTAGCGACCTTAGGTGATCCATCCGAAAACGGTGGTTGGGAACCACATGTGCATATCCAATTGATCAAAGACATGGGAGAAATGAAAGGAGATTATCCAGGCGTTTGTACGCAATCCGATTTAGATTATTATCGATCTAATTGTCCGAATCCGATTGGTTTGATATTGAAAGAGTAGAATAAGTAAAATATTTAATTAGAGTAAAATTTCCGTTCAGTTCATGGATTGTTAGATTTGTGTAAAGCTGTGTAACATAAATTATTTAAAAATAGAACATGAATTATAATTTTGGAGTTTGTTTGTTATTGATAGCATTGCTAAGCTCATGTAATAAAGAGGATGTGTGTCCAAGCTCAACTCTTTTAGGGCAGTTAGACTGGTCTCGAGATACTGAAGATTGGTTTCCTGCTGAATATTTTCAACAACCTCCTCCCTTAGTTTTCATGAATATTGCTGGTGAGTTGAAATCTTTTGACTTAGATGCCTTGGGAGGGAATGAAGGTTCAGTCCGTGGATTTACAATGGAATGTGAGAATGGTATTGATTCAACAGAAGTCTCTTATTCGGAAAAATATTATTATGGAGTATACAAGTCTCAAGATTCTGTTATTATCTCTTATGAAATGGGTGTCCGAAATGAAGTGTTCACCGCTAGTCAATTGCATGAAGCAGATTTTTATGAGTGGATAAATATCGGTATGTGGGAAGAAATTGGTACTCATATATTTATTAATGGTAGAATAAATATTGTAACTGATTTAAGGAATTCAGAACTAGATGAAATCGAAATTGAGCCAAATGTTTTTGTGTTTGATTCTGTTTGGACTATAGAAGGTGAACAGTTTTATGATTTGTATAGTGTTAGAGAAATTGATAATCAAAAATTCAATTTTCATTTTCAGAAAGGAAAAGGAATAATAGCTTTTAGAGATAGATCAAGTATGTTGTGGAAATTAGTTGACTAATCATAATCTCTCTAAATCTAATAATCCATCAATCTTTTTCCGCTATCGGCCTAATAGAATTTATAATCAATAATCTATCAATCAATAATCTTTTACATTACCACCTTTGCCCCAAGCAACTCATCAGGAATACCAAAAGCATCTACTAATCCGTGTGCTTCATATCTCAATTCTTGACATAGTTTACTAATCATTCTTCGGATCGCTTTGGTCTTTACTCCTTCCATATAATCTGCTTCGAGGAACCATCCTTTATCTTCTTCTATGACAGTCAATGCAAATAACTGTGATAGCTTAATTAAGATGTTTTTCTCTTCTCCATCTTCAATCGAATCTATTTTATTGACAAATTCTTTATATGCGAGACGTTCGATATATGCCTTTGCGAGATCCATCATATGCACTTGCACTTTGAGGAAAGCTTCTGATGGTTTGATACGACGCTTTAGATATTTCTGCATTCGATTACTGATACTGAGTAGAATTTTCTTTTCTCTATATCTTAAGGCATGATTATGAAAATCTCTATCCATCAAGTGGTCTACAGAAGTCATACGCTTATATATAGGATTGTATTCTGCTACCGTATTCATGATACGAGATCGCAAGTATTTGATCACCGCAGTAGTACCTTCTTCGTGGAATGATTGCTTGAATTCTGTCAGTAATCCCTTCGCTACTAATTGCATTAATACCGTATTGTCACCTTCGAAAGTTGTAAAGATATCCGAGTCTGCCTTGAGGAATGAGATGCGATTTTCTGCAAGGTATCCCTTTCCACCGCAGGCCTCTCTACACTCTTGTATAGTATCTGTAGTATGCCATGTCGCCATTGCTTTAAGACCAGCAGCTTTAGTTTCTATTTTACGGATTTGCCCTTCATCTGCTTTGACGTAATCTTCAGCCAGTTGTGACATAGCAAAACTGTACGCATAGGTTTTTGCTAGTCTAGGTATTAATCTTTTTTGGTGAGTAGGGTAGTCTAAGAGTAATTGCTCTGGCCCATTATCTCCAGTTTCGAATTGGCGACGCTCAAGTGCATATCTTATGGCTATAGTCAGTGCAGATTTGGTAGCACTAAGTCCAGCAAGTCCTACACATACTCTTCCAGCTACCAATGCTCCGAGCATAGTGAAAAATCTCTTATTTGGATTATCTATAGAGCTATTATATTTTCCATCAGTATCTATGTCACCATATTTATTGAGTAGATTGTCTACTGGTACAGTCACTCGATCAAACCATAATCTACCATTGTCTACACCATTAAGTCCTAGTTTATAGCCACAGTCTTTTACCGTAACTCCAGGAAGGATGTTGCCATCGGCATCTCTGATAGGTACTAGGATAGCATGTACTCCATGGCTCTTACCATCTACGATAAGCTGAGCGAATACGGCAGCCATACTACTATGCATCGCATTGCCTATATATTCTTTTCCAGCAGCTAGATTAGGGCTTTGTATTACTATCGATTTAGTGTTATGGTCATAAGTCGCTGTAGTCTCTAATCCTCTTACATTAGATCCATGTCCAGTCTCTGTCATGGCAAAGCATCCTAATAGCTCCGCCTTAGTAAGTGGTTCGATATATAGCTTATGGTGCTTTTCCGTACCGAGCATATACACGGCACCTCCAAATAATCCAAACTGAACACCAAACTTTATCGTAAGACTAAGGTCATGATAAGCTAATGTTTCGAAAACAGCTATATGATCTCCAGACATACCGCCTCCACCATATTCTGTAGGGAAAGCATATCCACCTACGCCTTGTTCCGCTAACAATTTCGTTTTCCATAGTATATCTAATCTGTATTCATCTTTATCTCTTATGTCTCTATAAGCGAATGCTGGGTCTCTCAGAAGTTTTCGCATTCTGTCTTTAGTAGCTACTCGTTCTCCGTCTAGTATTTTTCTTAAAGCTGTAGGGTCAAAGGAATTCTCGTCACCCAAATCTTCTTCAGATCCTAATGATCGCTTTAATATTTTGAGACTTGCTTGATTTTTTAGTCCAAGTGCTTTTTCTATATCCTCTAATGCGTCTATGGTCTTAGGTGATTTCCATATCTGATCTTGTTTATATTGGATCGACGCTTGTGCGATCTCTGCACCTATCTTGGCTATTGACTTTTTATCGATCAAGTCGAAATCAACAGAGTATTCCTTTAGCGCTTTCACCCAAGATCGAAATACTTCGTCAGTAGGGATATTCTTAGGATTAGACCATTGTATGAGGTAAGCCTTATCTTCTTTACTCAAAAAATCGGCAGCATCTATCTTCTTATGTATGAGTTTCATTTCACTAGGACTCAATACACTGTCCGACCATCCTACATAGAATAGCGGAAGCATTGAAAGTATACCTGGCGAGAATTGAGTGGTAGTATTGGACATAATGAGAATAGTAGTAAAATATTAATAATCGATAAAAATCAAATGATGCTAAAGATATAACATTGCATCTATATGTTTATGACAATGTAACTAATAGAAGGTTGAGAAATTATTAAATAATACCTTCATTTTATCATTCTACGACATCCATTTGATTACTAATGGGCACTTGGGTTGCGTTAAAAGTTGTTTTCATTACATTTGTATAGATCAATAAATTAATAATCGAGAACATGGAAATACTAAAAGATAAAGTAGCCCTCATTACAGGAGGATCAAGAGGAATCGGAGAGGCAATCGTAAGGCAATTCGCCGAAATGGGGTGCGATGTCGCATTTACATATAGATCATCAGGTGAAAGTGCAGAGAAGATAGCTAGCGAAGCATCGGCAGGCGGACGCAAAGTGAAAGCATACCAATCAGATGCAGCTAACTTTGATCAAGCTGGAGAACTAGTAAAGTCAGTTATCGAAGACTTTGGCAAGATAGATATCCTTATTAATAATGCAGGGATCACTAAAGATAATCTCATGCTGCGTATGGGTGAAGACCAATGGGATCAAGTCATCGAAGTGAATCTTAAATCTGTATTCAATCTTACTAAGCATACGCTACGTCACATGTTAAAGGCTAGATCAGGATCGATTATCAATATGAGCTCAGTTGTAGGGGTATTTGGTAATGCAGGCCAGGCTAATTATGCAGCTTCTAAAGCAGGTATCATCGGATTTACTAAGTCTATCGCTAAAGAAGTCGGATCTAGAGGAATTAGATGTAATGCTATCGCTCCAGGTTTTATAGAGACTGATATGACAGGTGAACTTTCAGAAGAGGTAATCAAAGGATATATTGATAACATTCCGCTAAAGAGACTCGGAAGTGGTAAGGACATAGCTAATGCTTGTGCATTCCTTGGGTCAGATATGGGGAGCTACATTTCTGGTCAGACTTTAAGTGTTTGTGGTGCGTTGAATACATAATGACATAATTTCTATAGTTATAATTAAGAGTTTAAGCTTTTTGTGTCAAATACATGATTAATCCGAAAGAAGGAAGACTATGAAAATATTTTGGACATTCTTATTGGGTCTTATGTTGCTAACAAGTTGTAATAATAAGATCCAATCACTTCGGATCAATAATCTAGCACAAGCTAGCGATGATATAGCGACGTTAGACTTGCCTAAAGGCTATGAAGCTTCTTGTCGTGAGCCTCTTAATTATGCGCCTAATCTAGAGTATCCATTAGAATTCTATAAACAGCAAGTACGTATCAATGTGCATTACATGGATGCTGAAAAGGGGAAATATAATTTCGATCGAGCAGAAGGCGAATTGTATTTTGATCAGATGATGGAAAATGCCATTATGCGTCTAGAAGTGAATGAAAAGATGCGACTTCCTGAAGGAAATGAAACTCCTGTACTTCCGGCTAATTATACCTATGTACTTAGAGATATGGATACTGATATAGGTCGAAGTCCTTATGCTTTTCATAAAGATGATGATCTATTTTGGTTTCTTAGTAAAGGGAAAAATCGGAATAATAGTAGAAAAGAGGTCTTGACCAAGTATCAGCAGGATGAAGGGTCAGTACTTAATGTCTTTATACAGCCAACTCATCCAGATAGTGTAGCGAGCAAAACTTACACTGCAGATATCACAGGGATAGCAATGGGTACATATGTAAAGATAGCCGGAGTGTATGAACTTGGATTGCCAGCTTGGCAACATGCCACTAATCTTAATCATGAGATCGCCCATGTACTTGGTCTAAGCCACTCTTGGTATCGTAATGATGGATGCGATGATACACCGCCTAATAGTAACTGTTGGAGATCTACAGGTAGGCCTCCGTGTGAAGGGCTTACTAGTAATAATATGATGGATTATAACTCTAGTCAGATGGCACTTACACCATGCCAGATTGGTAAGATGCATCGTAATATGCATAAGCTAGGCTCCAAACAACGAAAATTGTTAGTGCCGCAATGGTGCGAGTCCGATGATTCCCAATCTATCGTAATTGATAGTGATAGACAATGGCTCGGAGCTAAAGATTTAAAAAATGATGTTATTGTGAAAAGTGGAAACAGCTTGGAAATACACTGCAGAGTATCAATGGCTATAGGACGAAAAATAATTGTTGAACCTGGAGCTACACTAAGGCTTTTTAATGCTCAATTGCATAACGATTGTGGCGATACATGGAAAGGGATAGACCTACAATCCACTAAGAAGCGTAGAGGCAAAATAGAAATGTTTGGGAATTGTAGTATCGATAATGTAGAGGAGTAATTATTCACATTAAGGATCTCAGTCTATTTATAATACGTGATTACTTCATTCGCACTTTTGCGCTCTAGTACTGGTACCACTGCATCATCAGTCGGATATCCTACAGGTAATAGCAAGAAAGGTCTTTCATTGTCAGGTCGCTCTAGTATCTTTTGAAGGAAATTCATTGGGCTAGGCGTATGTGTCAATGTGACTAGTCCTGCGTTATGAATTGCCGATATCAGCATTCCTGCTGCAATACCTACAGATTCATTGACGTAGTAATTTTTCTTTCTCGCCTCACCATCATAATCAAATGCTTTCTTGAATATGATAATCAACCATGGAGATACAGTCAAAAACTCTTTATTCCAGTCCGTACCAAATGGCTTAAGGTCTTCTATCCACTCTTCGGACATACGACCATTGTAACTTTTATACTCCTCTTCTTCAGCCGCTGTTCGTATCGCAGCTTTTATTTCAGGGTTGGATACAGCACAGAATGTCCAAGGTTGCTTATGCGCGCCAGATGGCGCAGTAGATGCGGTCATGATGAGATTCTCTATCACTTCCTCCGGTACAGGTTGATCAGAAAAAAATCGAATAGATCTTCTTTTATCCATATATTTTCGAAAATCAGCACTGCGCTGAGCCGACTCATCAGCAGTAAGTCGCTGTGCGGTATATGATACGAAATTTTCACTATGTGCCATCTCTATGCTTTCTGCTTGTATTCTTTTAATGTTATTTCAGCTAATGATTGTTTGGTTATAGATCACCTAATTGTGGTCTGAGTACTATCTCTTCCACTACTGCACTTGGACTCATTTGTAATGCTGCCCATGTGGCGATAGCTATATCTTCTGCTTCCATTAATCTTTCTCGAGGTAAGTCTACGCCTGCCCAACTGTTAGACCATGTTGCTCCAGGTAATATAGAGGTGACTTTGATTCCCTTATCCTTTAGTTCTTCTCTTAATACTTTAGAAAATCCAAGCAATGCAAATTTTGAAATACTATAAGATCCACCATTAGGATAGGCTATTTTACTCGCTATCGAACACATATTGAATATATGGCCATGCCCTTGATTTACCATTCCTGGAAGAAGAGCCCGTGTTAAGTAATATGCACTATATAGATTGGTATTGATCATTTGCTCTAATGCTCCATCTTCTTCTTCGGCTAGAGCTCCAGGGATAAACAAACCCGCATTGTTGATTAATATATCTACCTGTTCTACCTCTTTTAATACACTGATAGCGAACTGCTGTACTTCGGCTTTCTTTGACATATCAACTACAGCTGTGAATACTTTCGAATTGTTGTTTTCTTCGATTGTAGATTTCATCTCTCGTAGATCGCTTTCATTTCGAGAGCAGACGAACAAATTGATTCCTTTCGAAGCCAGTAAGTCTGCGATGGCTCTTCCTATTCCTTTTGTTCCTCCTGTGATTACTGCGTTCATGTTTTTCTATTTTAAGATGCTAATGTAGCGAGTTTGAAAAGATATTATAGGTTCTAAAGCTCGAGATGTCTTCGATTGCAGTATTACTGAATTAAGTTTATATCATTTTGTTGGTGATGATTTCGACAAATAATACTAGAAATCAATAACGTTCTCGATGATGATTAAATGCTTTACATAAAAAACTATCTTTGCGCTTTAATGGTTTTTAACAACCTAGTTAGTGTAATTAAGATATGAAACTCAGTTATTTAGCAGATTTAGGGAAATTCGTGTTGTGGCAGAAGGAAGTCTTCCGTAAGCCAGAGAACTGGGGTATGTATTATAAGGAGCTCATTCGACAAATGTATGATATCGGTATAGGATCTCTACCGATCGTTTTGTTGATAGCAATATTCTTAGGTGCCGTGACTGTTGTACAGTTCTATTATCAGATGGAAGGCACTCTGATTCCACCATATTATATTGGATACATCGTAAGGGATATGATGATCATTGAGCTTGCACCTATGGTTACATGTCTGGTACTGGCAGGTAATGTTGGATCGACAATGGCTGCTGAGATTGGTGGTATGCGACAGAAAGAACATATTGATGCCATGGAAATCATGGGACTTAATACTTCTAGTTATTTAGTGATGCCAAAGCTAATAGCAGCAGCATATGTGGTGCCGATACTTGTGTGTGTAGCAGCAGTCGTTGGTATTACTGGAGGTTATTTAGCTAGTGTGCCTTCCGGTTTGTTTACCCAAGCCGAGTATGTGCAGGGATTAAGAGCATTTTTTATTCCGTATAATGTGGTGATGATGTTAGTGAAGTCAGTGACATTTGCATTGATTCTAGTATCAGTATCCTGTTTTCAGGGGTATTTTGTAAAAGGTGGTAGTATCGAATTAGGAGCAGCCAGTACTAGAGCTGTGGTATTTGGTGATATTATGATATTACTAGCAGATTATTTCATTGCAGTAGTACTTACAACCTAGAGTTATGATTAGAGCAGAAGGCATATTCAAACAATTTGGAGACCAGGAAGTACTCAAGGGCATTGATTTTACTTTCGAAGCAGGCAAGACCAATCTGATTATAGGTCGAAGTGGAGCAGGAAAAACTGTTCTGTTAAAGATTTTGGTGGGTTTATTTGCACCTACCCGCGGTCGAGTATGGTTTAATAATATTGACTATACCAATCTAGACAAGAAAGGAATATTGGCGATTCGTAAAGAGGTAGGGATGCTATTTCAAGGAAATGCGCTGTTTGATTCTATGACGATTGAGGAGAATATCCGCTTCCCTATGGATATGTTTACGCCTATGACTGCCAAAGAGAAGTTAATGCGTGTAGACGAAGTGCTCGAGCGTGTAAGCTTAGGTGGGGTTAATCCTAAGTATCCATCTGAAATCAGTGGTGGAATGCAGAAAAGAGTAGGAATAGCACGAGCTATAGTACTAAAGCCTAAGTATCTATTTTGTGATGAACCCAACTCTGGATTAGATCCTAAAACATCTATTACGATAGATGAATTGATTAGTGATATTACAAATGAAGAGAAGATCACTACTATAATCAATACACATGATATGAATTCAGTGATGGAGATTGGTGAGAACATATGCCTTCTTAAGCAAGGGAAACTGGCATGGAAAGGAAATAAGGACCAAGTATTAAATACAGATAACGAAGAATTGGAGGCATTTATATTTGCTTCACCTTTCCTCAAAAAACTTGTAGAAGCGGCTAAAAAGAATGGTGCAACCAGCTTAGAAAATCTTTAGGCTAGACATAGTTGATATTTAAAATAATTTACAATCTTTGCAAGCGCTTTCAGAAGGAAAGCGAGAACGAAGGTGGAATACTAAGAAACAAGCTGATTGAAAGTATTCTGCAAATCATACCAAGCGCTTTAAAAAGGAAAGCGCGATACCCAAGCCCGGGTGCTGAAATTGGTAGACAGGCATGTTTGAGGGACATGTGTACTACGTACGTGGGGGTTCGAGTCCCCCTCCGGGCACAGCATTCAGATTTTATCTGACTATAAACCTTGTAAAGAAAGGTTTATCAAATTATATTGAAAGAGCTGGTCAATTTTGATCAGCTTTTTTAATCTCTCAGCTTTTGTTGCTCTTATAGTTTATATGCACATTGTACGTATAGCTGACATATAAACAAATTGTGATCATTGACCTTGCATTTTCACCATATATTATATATATTTGAATATGAAATGAGGCAAAAGTGAGCTTCAAATCGTTGATCGATAGTTGATTATAGATATTTCATACATTTATTTAAATTATTTATATATGTTTGAAACTTTTAAGTAAAAAAATCGTTTTTAACTATAGATGTTTGGATATGAAGGTATAAACCTTAGATTTGCGATCCAAATAGAATTATATCACTTAATGAAGTGATCTATAAATAGAAATAAATACCAATGGCATGGTTTTAGTCTTAAGACTATCACCAAAGGCCAACAAAAAATAAAGAGAGGTTGACCTCGAATCAGCTTTTAATAGCAGACCTCTTTAAAGATGTAGTTTTCTTATTTTGAGACCTTAGTCGAAAGAGCCCAGGATTGACAGCAATCTTGGGCTTATTAATTTCCGGCTTTCTCAAAAGAAAGCGGAAATGTCGAAATTCGCAATTCAGAATTTCGCAAAAGAGAGTTACTGAGAGAGTTCTCATAAAAAAAGAGAATTATCAAAAGAGCATTTCCGGCTTTCTCAAAAGAAAACGGAAATGTCGAAATTCGCAATTCAGAATTTCGCAAAAGGTACTTACTGAGAGAGTTCTCATAAAAAGGAGAATTGTCAAAAAGAGCAATTTCCGGCTTTCTCAAAAGAAAACGGAAATGTTGAAATTCGCAATTCAGAATTTCGCAAAAGAGAGTTACTGAGAGAGTTCTCATAAAAAGGAGAATTTTTAAAAGAGCAATTTCCTTTTCCCTCACCCCTTTATCCATCGTATTATATTAATCTTCCCATTTCGCCTACCCATTTTTTAGCTGAGCAGTCTAGAAAAAAACAAAAAAAGAGGCACCAACATAGTCAGTACCTCATATTTTATTGGTTTTCAGAAGATTACTTCTTCATCATTTGCATTCCCATATTTAGCAGATCATCCATCATGCTGCCATCGCCATCTCTATCGAGTAGTTTTCCGAACATGTCACCAAGTCCACTGCCCTGAGATTGTTGTTGTTGCTGCTGCTGCTGTGCACCACCAAGAAGAACTTGAGCTAGACCTCCAAGATCAAACCCACTTGATTTTCTTGTTTGTCCTACTACACCCATTACTATTGGAGCAATAAGTTGCATGAGTACACCAGATTTGAAGATGTTAAGTCCACTTGATTGCGTAATCAATTGAGCTGCTTCTAATTGCTGCTTACCTAAAAGATGGTTGATGATACCTTCACCATTCATAGTTTTTGGGTTGCTCACAGCACTTTGTCCAGATAATATTCCCATTAGATTTCCTAATATGCCTCCATCATGATCTTTTTCGATCGCACCATATAGTCCAGACCCTTTGTCTTGGTTATTTGCACTTCTAGATATTGCATTCAATAGGAGTTCAGCTACATTGAAAGCGGCTTGCTTAACCTGATTAGGGTCTTGAGCACCTACTTGCCTTGATAATTGCATGATTACATCGTCTGATAGATGCTGCTGAACTTCGTTTAATAAATTTGACATGTACTTTTAGTTGTTTGTTAGTTTAATAATATGATGGGGATATTGTTTTGTTTGAATATTGGTTACAAATGCCACTATGTCAAGGAATTGCAATATCTCTCTATAATTGTAAGAGTGAAATGACACGAATAGTTCCGATACATTGATTGAAATTGCGTTATACTAATTTTACATAATTGTAGCTATACAAGATCGTATTCTCGACAAGTAATTATCTATATTTGTCTACCTACCTATTTCAAGATATAAAGGACAACTTATGCCAAAATTTGCACACTTACACTGTCATACCCAATACTCGCTTCTCGATGGCGCATCTGAGATAGGAGTGATGATGGACAAGGCTAAAGCTGATGGACAGACTGCAGTAGCTCTTACCGATCATGGAAACATGTTTGGAGCTTATAAGTTTGTGGCTGAGGCTAATAAAAGAGATATCTTACCAATAGTGGGATGTGAATTCTATATGGTGGAAGATCGCCATAAGAGAAAATTTGAAAAAGCAAAAGGAGAGAGAGACATTAGGTATCATCAATTGATGTTAGCAAAGAACGCCAAAGGTTACCAGAATCTCTGTAAGCTTTGTTCGCTTGGCTATATCGATGGTCAATATGGAAAGTTTCCGAGGATAGATAAAGAGTTAGTAGAAAAGTATCATGAGGGTATCATAGCCACGAGTTGCTGCTTAGGTGCAGAAGTGCCGCAGGCGATTATGCATGGATTGTTAGAAGAGGCAGAAGAAAAATTGAAGTGGTGGCTTAATCTTTTCGGAGAGGATTATTATGTAGAATTACAGCGTCATAGCGGTTTAGAAAAGCTAGACTATAGAGATAGAAATGGGAATAAGGCCATATCAAAATATAGTCAAGAAGATATCAATCAGATATTAATAGGTTTTGCTAAGAAACATAATATTAAAATAATTGCTACTAATGATGTGCATTATGTGGAGGAGGAAGACAATCAGCCACATGATTTACTGCTATGTGTCAATACAGGATCTTTTGTAGAGGACCAAAATAGATTTAAGTTTGCTTCTTCAGATTTCTACTTCAAGACGCAAGATGAGATGAACCATATTTTCGGTGATGTCCCTGAAGCGATTGATAATACCATGGAGATTGCTAGTAAGATAGACAAGCTTACACTTAGTAGAGACGTTCTTTTACCTGCATTTCCATTGCCCAAGGGATTTAATAATCAAGAGGACTTCCTTCGTCATATTACTTATGTAGGTGCTAATAAGAAGTACGGTACGATCACACCAATCATCTCTGAGCGACTCGATTTTGAGTTATCAGTCATTAATGCTTCTGGGTACCCAGGGTACTTTTTGATTGTACAAGATTTCACTACAGTTGCACGCCAGATGGGAGTAAGTGTTGGTCCTGGTAGGGGATCAGCTGCAGGATCAGCAGTAGCTTATTGCTTGGGTATTACCAATATTGATCCGATAAAATACGATTTACTATTTGAGAGATTCCTTAATCCTGAGAGGGTATCGCTTCCGGATATTGATATTGATTTTGATGATGAAGGTCGTGCCAAAGTCATTGATTATGTAATCGAAAAATATGGGCGAAATCAAGTGGCACAGATCATTACTTACGGTACTATGGCAGCTAAGAGTTCGCTAAAGGATGTTGGTCGTGTGATGCAAGTGCCATTAAGTGAAGTAAATGATGTAACCAAATCATTTCCTGAGCAACTTGGAGCTTCACTTAAAGATGTATTAGCAGAAGGCGGAGTAGCTAAAAAATTAAAGGAAAAACTCAATGGAGATGATGTTGAGAAAGCTGCAAAGTTCCGAGAGCTCTCAGAACAGGATAACCAAATAGGCGAAATGATTCGGATGGCTAAGAAGCTTGAAGGGTCAGTAAGAAATACTGGGATTCACGCGTGTGGAGTAATCATAACGCCAGATGATATTACCAACTATGTACCTGTAACTGTAGCTAAAGACTCAGATATGTTGGTGTCGCAGTTTGATAACTCAGTGGCTGAGGATGCGGGTCTATTAAAGATGGATTTCTTAGGTCTTAAAACATTGACGATCATCAAGGATGCCGTACAGAATGTTTTAGACAGTAAAGGGGTTGAGCTCATTCCAGATGAATTTCCCTTAGAAGATGAATTGACTTACGAGTTATTCCAAAGAGGAGAAACTGTTGGTATATTTCAGTATGAGTCTCCAGGAATGCAGAAGCACCTCAAGGATCTTAAGCCTACAGCTTTTGAGGATTTGATTGCGATGAATGCCTTGTATCGTCCTGGTCCGATGCAGTATATTCCTGATTTCGTAGCGCGTAAGCATGGAGTCCAAGAGATCAAGTATGATCTTGACGATATGGAAGAGTACCTATCTGAAACTTATGGTATTACAGTCTATCAGGAGCAAGTAATGCTCCTATCGCAAAAGTTAGCCAATTTCACTAAGGGTGAGGCCGATATGCTGCGTAAGGCGATGGGTAAGAAGAAGAAGAAACTCATTGATGAGATGTTTCCTAAGTTCATGGAAGGCTGTGAAAAGAATGGACATGATAAAGAAGTATGCAAGAAGGTGTGGACTGACTGGGAAGCATTTGCATCCTATGCATTTAATAAGTCTCACTCTACTTGTTATGCATTTATAGCTTTCCAAACGGCATATCTCAAAGCGCATTATCCATCAGAATATATGGCATCTGTGCTTAATCATAATAAGACTGATATCAGTAAGATCAATTTCTTCCTTAGAGAGTGTAAGAGGATGGGTATTACAGTGTTGGGACCAGATATCAATGAGTCTGTCATGAAATTCAACGTGAATGAAAAGGATGAAATACGCTTTGGGTTATCTGCTCTTAAAGGAGTAGGAGAGGGGCCAGTAAACGAGATCGTGCGCGCAAGGAAGGATGAGGGTAAGTTTGAAAACCTCTATGATATGGCGCATAAGCTAAATTTCAAAGCAGTAAATAAAAGATGTCTAGAAAGTCTAGTGCTCGGAGGAGCATTAGATAGCTTTACTGAAGTGAGTAGAGAGCAATACTTTGGAGGGACAGGAAAGTTTCCAACTCTCTTGGAAGCGATAGTAAGATATGGAAATGCATATCAAACGATGAACGAGACAAATGCGGTATCTCTTTTTGGAGAGACTGATGAGACATTGATCGATCAGCCGCAAGTTCCTGAGGTCCTGCCTTGGACAAATATCGATAAGCTTGAAAAAGAAAAGGAAGTCACAGGAATATACATTTCAGGACATCCATTAGATGATTTTCAGTTAGAGTTTAAATACTTTGTACAGCATACCCTTGAACAAGCCGAAGCCAGTAAAGATCTCTTAGTCAAAGTTGCAGGAATTGTTTCTTCTGCTCAGCATGGTGTATCACAAAGAGGTACTGCATATGGTAGATTTACATTGCAAGATTATCGTGGTGAGTTAGAGCTAGCGTTGTATAATGAGCAGTATGAAGAGTGGAAATCTTTGTTATTCAAAGGAAATATAATCTATCTAGAAGGTGTGAATAAGAAAGGTTGGGGAGATAGATATATGTTTAAAGTGAGTAAGATAAAGATGTTAGATACTATAGGAAAACAAATGACAAAGTCAATAACTATCAAGGTGCCGCTAGAGAGAATCAATGAGCAATTTATCGAACAGCTTGAAGGTCTATGTGAAGAGAATGAAGGAAGTCATAAATTAAAAATGAAAATCTTAGACGGTGAACACCAAGTTGCTATCGACGTGAAATCTGAGAATAAAATGATTAATGCATCTTTCGAATTCGTTACGGCTTTAGAAGAGATGAATATTTCTTTTAAGTTGAACTAAGAAAATAGATTTAAAATTCTTAAAAGGAAGTAAAGAGGAGAAGTGTGTTTATTATGATTATTAACAACTATTAATACTCATATTAGCAGAACTAGGCTATCAGTTTTTGAAGGTTCTTATCCTTATTTTATTACCTTTAATGGAACAATTACTACTTATGAATAAATTAGTGAAAGACGCCAAAGAAGGCCTCGCAGGAGTTAAAGATGGCATGACATTAATGTTGGGCGGATTTGGACTCTGTGGTATTCCAGAGAACTGTATATCCGCACTAGTAGAGGAAGGTGTAAAGGATCTTACATGTATTTCTAATAATGCTGGAGTAGATGATTTTGGAATCGGACTGATGCTTCAGAAGCGTCAAGTGAAGAAGATGATTTCTAGCTACGTAGGCGAAAATGATGAATTTGAGCGTCAAATGCTTTCTGGTGAACTAGAAGTAGACTTAATTCCGCAAGGTTCTCTAGCTGAGAGATGTAGAGCAGGTGGAGCAGGTATACCAGCATTTTTTACGCCAGCAGGCTATGGTACCGAAGTAGCTATCGGAAAAGAAGTCAGGTACTTCGATGGTAAGCCACATATCTTAGAGTCAGCATTACACGCGGATTATGCTTTAGTCAAAGCATGGAAAGGTGATCGCTACGGTAATATCATATTCAAAGGAACAGCACGTAATTTCAATCCTGTGATGGCAATGGCTGGCAAGATCACGGTCGTAGAAGTAGAAGAAATAGTTGAACCAGGAGAGTTGGACCCTAATTTCATACATATTCCAGGTGTATTCGTTCAGCGTATATTCCAAGGAAAGGGTTACGAAAAACGTATCGAACAGAGGACAACTAGACCAAAAGCTTAGTAACAACTTACAAAGTTTGAAAACCCTGATTCCAAAATTAATAGAGATGCAAGCCAAAGACTTAATTTGCTCTCGAACACTCATAATCGATAAATCGCACACTCGCAATGTTAGATAGAAATCAAATAGCTCAACGTATCGCTCAGGAACTTCAAGATGGTTGGTATGTCAATCTCGGAATTGGTATCCCTACATTAGTAGCGAACTATATTCCAGATGGCATTCATGTCGAATTTCAATCAGAGAACGGATTGTTAGGCATGGGCCCATTTCCATTTGAAGGTGAAGAAGATGCAGATCTTATCAATGCAGGAAAGCAAACGGTAACGATGCAGAAGGGTGGAAGTATATTTGATTCCAGTATGAGTTTTGCTATGATCAGAGGTCAGCATGTCCAGTTAACAGTATTAGGAGCAATGGAAGTATCTGATAGCGGAGATATAGCCAACTGGAAAATACCAGGTAAAATGGTAAAAGGTATGGGAGGCGCTATGGATCTAGTTGCATCAGCAGATAATATCATAGTAGCTATGAGTCATACTAATCGAAAGGGACAATCTAAGTTGTTACGTCAGTGTTCTTTACCTCTTACAGGCGTAAAGTGCGTAAAGAAGGTAGTGACAAACATGGCTGTGCTAGATATTACACCTAATGGATTTCAATTATTGGAAAGGGCTCCTGGGGTCTCTGTCCAAGAAATACAGGCCGCTACAGAAGGGCGTCTAATCATTGAGGGCGATGTTCCTGAGATGCAATTTTAGAGAATTTAAAGCATAAACCCTTGATTTTTTATTTGTAAACTACTTTACATTTAGGGTTGCCATCTGTCCATCTCAAAAGAATGTTCATATTTTTTACCTTATATTAGTTATAGTTATTAGTTGATGAATTATCTATAGTTTTTTAATACTGCACATATTTAATATAGATCAATTTACAAGGCTTATTTACTTAGAATTATGTTTTATAGTTCTTTGGATTGGCGTGTTATGTAGATTGTTTTTAACTGAATTGAATTAACTCTAAAATATGTGCAATGTTATATTATATACCTTTCGAATTTACTTCTCGTAAAATTTCACAATCATTTCTGAAGATCAGCTTTGTCAATTTACAGATAGGCGATCGATTTAAATGCAAAATTTGATTTAAACTCAATTTTGAACATCCAATAGAGCTACTACTAAGTGATATTGCCTATCTCAAATGTTTTTATTTGAAAGCATATCTATTGGATAGATGTCAGATGGATGAGGGTAGTTTGGTGATTTCTCAGAAAGATTGCCAAAAACAGAATAGAAATAACCGAAAAACGAAAGTTCCATATTCCTGGCTTGTCTCAAGCCATATTTGCATCGTGAATATTCACAGTTAAATATATACACTTACATTTTTGGAATAATTGGATACTTAAGTAAGAAAAGTAGTTGTCAACTTTATTGATAATTCCTTGAAATAATAACAACCGAAAGGTATTAGCCTTAGAAGTGGGTAGCTATTTGAAAAGTAGTTTTCCGAACCAATTTATTATTCTTTTATTATTTGCTTTGGAGTGTTGCTCTCCCTGGCATTCATAAATATATGTGCTATTTATTTATGATTAACAACTTAAAATAAATATTATGAAAAATGCCCTTTTAGTACTATTTAGTTTGCTTTACTTTAATGTATTCGCCCAATCTGTTAAAGATAATAAGGCGAAAATTAGAAATCAAAACATCAATTTAATTGATGCAAAAACCAATGCTGAAAAAAGTTATTTATCGATTTTTGATTTAGGAAATAACGATAAATATTTAAAAGATGTTGAAGGAAAAATAATCGGAAAGTTCGGTTATATAGATCATGAAGGAAATCCTTTTTATTATACTAACCTATCAAACGATGCGGCGGTAACTACATCTACAGATAAGCTGCATAATGATGCAGGCTTAGGATACGATTTGGATGGAACAGGATTGAACGTACTCATTAATGAATCAGGTTCTCCACGATTTACTCATGAACTATTTGCAGGCTCTGGAGGAACTAGAGTTGTAGCAAGTTCTGATCCATTTTCTAATCATGCTACTTGGGTTGCCGGTATCATAGGTTCTAATGATGCGCTTGGAATTACGTATAGAGGAATGGCTCCTAATGTATCGTTGGAAATGCAAGAAAATTATGTAACGCAGTATGCTGAAAATTTAATTTCTAATCATTCTATAATTAGATCAAATGGTACGTACCAACCATTTTTTGATTTGAATACCTATAATGCTCCTATGCATCTTGAAGTAACGGCTTCTGGTAATGTGGTTGGAGGTAGTTATTATTTGGCAAACAATTCTAAAAATGAATTAACGGTAGGTAATGTTGCTGATATAGTGGATTATTCTAGTCCGATGGATGTAGTGTATTCTGGATCAGGTGTAGGTCCAACTATTGATGGAAGGATTAAGCCAGATTTGGTGGCAAATGGTGTTTCTGTGGGAAGTGCATCTTCATCTTCTGATGTTGGAATTTTAACTTCTGGAGGCTCTTCTGCATCATGTGCTAATGCATCGGGTTCGCTTATCCTTGTGCAAGAATATTATGAATCTTTGGTAGATTCCTTTATGCGAGCAAGTACCCTCAAAGCATTAGCTGTACATACAGCGACTGAGGCTGGATCGTATCCTGGTCCAGATTACATTTATGGATATGGTTTGCTTAATTCATTGGAGATGGTGCGCTTGTTAGATGATAATGAAAACACAAGTCTCATTTTTGAAGAGAGTCTAGATGATAGTGAGGTATTTCAGATGGATGTGTACCCTAACTATAGCGAGCCACTCATTGTGACTCTAGCATGGACAGATCCTAGTAATGGTCAATACATATTCCCTTTCAATGGTAATCAAATCGATACGAGTCTTAGAGCATTGGTTAATGACCTAGATGTAAAGATTGTTGGTGATGGCATGGAGTTTTATCCCTATCTATTGGATAGAATGAATCCATGTGCGCCACCTACTACAGGAGTGAATGTATTCGACAACTTAGAAATGATTGAAATTCCCAATTTGCCTAATATAGATGGTGCTTATACTGTTGAGGTTTCACACAAAGGAACATTGGTTAATGGTCTTCAGAACTTCTCACTTATTGTAACTGGAGTAGCAGAGTCATCATCTCAGGCAATTATGAATGACATATGTTTTTCTGAAAGCGAATCTTGTGAATGGGAATTGTCTAAGTCGCAAGAGGCGGATGTAATGGTGGAAGGAGAACTGACTATTACTAGCCTTGTAGGTAATGATTTATATTCTTTAAATGTATTGCCTGGTGGTGAGCTTACCTTATCAAATGCTGAACTTCATGGGGCTCACATTTATATCTATCCGCAAGCTAATCTTATTGTTGATGGACGTACTGATTTGAATAATAGTACAATTACTATTCTTAGTGAAGAGTCTGTAAGTTACATGAGTAATGCAGAGTTGAAATTAAACGATGCAACTTCAGGAGTTAAGAAAATGGGAATGGAAGATAGCGTACTTTCTAATATTGTAACTGGAAGTGGAGGATTAGAAATTTTAGATAATGAAGATTATTTAGTAGATACAATCCATATCAATAATATGATCAATCAAGATTCTATAATAAGTGGCTATGATAATATCATAATTGGAGATATAAACAATAGTAATGTTTGTATCGAGAATGAAAGCATCGTGACTTTAGTAGGTAATAAAATCACACTTTCAACAGAAGGGATAGTAATAGCGCCTGGATCAGAACTAGTAGTGAAGAAGCATGTAGGAAATGACGAACTCATAATACCTAGTGCAAGTTTGAACTCAGTAGTACATAAGTATTATAACGGTATTACATATCCAAGTCAACCTTGTTTTCACGTGCCTATAAATGTATATGATCCTAACTAAGGGCATTATGTTTTTTGAAATTATTAATAAGAATAGAATTTTAAAATTTTGATTATGGGAGAGTATAAATTATTTGAAGGAAGAAATAGAAATCAATCGTTGTGCGTAAAAGTGTTTGAAGGAATATTCATCATACCATTTGATGAAATCGATTATCTGACAAGCCAAAGTAATTACACAACTATACATAAGTCCGATGGGACACAATTAGTAGCCTCAAAAACTTTGGGCTCATACGAGAATATATTAGATGATCGATTTATAAGGATACATTCTTCGACCATTGTTAACTATACCAAGATCAAGTGGATAAGTAACAATATGGCAAGCCTTAGAATAAATACTGGAGATGTATTGCAAGTTGCTAGAGCTCGCAAAGATGTTTTGGGTATTCTATTCTAGGTGACTGAATACTCATTGTTTTAATACAAATTGATTGATACCTAGAGCGCTCCAACTTTAAACGTTGGGGCGTTTTTAGGATTATACAAGAATCCGTAGTAGTTAAATTGGAGTTTCATTAAATCTGCACTTGTAGAACCTCTAGTTCCATTAGGTAGTCTTACACCAATTTTTAAGGTCTGTATATGGCCATCGTCTAAGAACTGGGTTTGACTATAATCTAGTTCTATATTGCTGGTTTCGCGAAGGTCTGATTTGATTCTAAATAGCTCATCCTTGGTAGTCATATGAGAAAACTTTACTTCCGCAAAGTCTTTATGTATATCAGATACAGTAGGTAGATCTTTGGGTTGACAACTGAATAGAAAGAATGCTAAAATGCTAAAAGTAATTATCTGTTTCATGGGATTGCTAGATTTCGTAGGTATCATAACGTTTCGATAGTTTAGTTTATTGGTTTGTCAATTAATTTCAGGGTTATTTTCTTAACCTCTCCTTAACTTACAATACAAGGCTTGTTTTCGTTTACTCTTGAGTGGTAAGTGATTGATTGACAGATCATAAGATTAGTAAACTTTCATAGCCATTATTCATAAAAATATTGTAATTTTGCACGCTTGATCGGAATTTGGGCTAATCCATTGACCATCAACTAGATATAAGACGATGAATAGAGTTTTAACCATATTAGTTTTTGCTGTGATACTGATGACTTCATGTAAGTCTAAGTATGAAACGATTCGTACTAGTCAAGACCCTGAGTTAATCTATAGCTCTGGATTGGACTATTATAATCAAGGAGATTGGTATAGAGCTCAGTCATTATTTGAGATTGTTTTGCCATTATATAGAGGTAAAGAGCAAGCAGAAGAACTGTACTATAAGTATGCATACACGCATTACAATGTAGATCAGTTTATTTTAGCTGCACATTATTTCGATCAGTTTTCTAAGACATTCTACAATAGTGATAAAAAGGAAGAAGCTAGATTTATGTCTGCATTTTCTAATTATCGACTTTCTCCTAACTATAAGTTAGACCAGACATATACATTGAAGGCTATAGAGGCGTTCCAAGATTTTACTAATACATTTCCTCGAAGTGATAGAGTGCAGCAATGTAACGATCTAATCGATGAGCTGAGAGAAAAATTAGAAGATAAGGCTTATTATGCCTCGAAGTTATACTATACTACTGGGTTTTATGAATCTGCATTAGCCGCTTTTGGTAATATGCTAAAGGATTTTCCTGGTTCAGAAAACGCTGAAGAAGTTCGTTACCTAATGGTGAAGTCAGCTTACATTCAAGCGGACAATAGTATATATGATAAAAAAGAAGACCGTTTTCGTGAAACTGCTAAGCTCTATAATGAGTTTAAGAAGAAGTATGCGAAATCAGAATACGATGAAGAACTAACTAAGATCTTTGAAGAAACTACTAAACAGCTACAAAAATTTAAAGTATGAGTGATATCAAATCAAGAGTACAAGGATTAAATCCTAACATCAGAGCTAGAGACGTAAAAGGTTTAGCTGCGACGACTGGTAATATATATGAAGCTTTACAGATTATATCTGCTAGAGCTAGACGTATAGCATTGGACGTGAAAGATGAACTTCACGGTAAGTTAGAGGAGTTTGCTGTTCATTCTGATACTATCGAGGAAATCCATGAAAATAAGGAGCAAATCGAAATCTCAAAATTTTATGAAAGGCTTCCAAATCCAGTAGTGATAGCTACAGAGGAATACCTGGAAGGTAAAATTGAGTATAGATATAAAGATGCAGAAGTAGTAAAAGAAGACTAATTCTCTATTATAAATGATGTTATTATCCTTTAATACATGTAGTCTCAGAACGAATGAGCTATATGGTAGTAATGATAGTGTTCATGATTTATACTGTAAATAATATTGTTAATCCTGCCCTTTTGTCTAAGGGTGGGATTTTGCATTTATAAATACCACTGATATGATACAGGACCTACAAGATAAAAAGGTGCTATTAGCCATCACAGGAAGTATAGCGGCTTATAAGTCTGCTATGTTAGCAAGGCTATTGATTAAGTCTGGCGCAGACGTAAAGGTGATCATGACACCTTCAGCTACTAAGTTTATTAGTGCTTTGACGATGGCTACACTTTCTAAGCATGATGTACATACTGAAGTGGTAAGTAACGAGAGTTGGAATAATCATGTAGAGCTAGGACTATGGGCTGATATTATGCTTGTAGCTCCATGTACGGCTACTACCTTGGCAAAAATGGCCAATGGCATAGCAGATAATATGGTAGTGGCTTGTTATCTCTCGGCCAAATGTCCTGTATGGATTGCCCCAGCTATGGATCTTGATATGTGGCTTCATGGATCTACCAAACGCAATCTAGAGTGGCTAAGGTCGTATGGTAATCATATCGTTCCTGTAGGTCATGGAGAGTTGGCCAGTGGTCTAGTGGGCGATGGTCGTATGGCTGAGCCAGAGGATATAGTAGCTTCGTTATGTAGTCTGTTTCAAAAAAAAAATGATCTCGTAAACCGTAAGATTATAATCACTGCAGGTCCTACTCAGGAGGATTTAGATCCAGTTAGATTCATTAGTAATCGAAGTAGCGGAAAGATGGGGATAGCAATAGCTGAAGAGTGTGCTAGTCGAGGAGCTGAAGTGGTGTTAGTCTTAGGCCCTACATCCCAGAGAAGTCAACATAGTGGAGTCACAACAGTGCATGTAAGATCTGCTCAAGAAATGTATGAAGCCACGAATGCACAACATAGTACTGCAGATGTATCTATTTTCGCAGCGGCGGTAGCTGATTATCGTCCTGCTACGATATCCAGTACGAAAATCAAAAAGAAATCTGACGATATGGCCATAGCATTAGAGCGGACAGTAGATATAGCAGCCACTCTTGGTAAATTGAAGTCTGATAAGCAGATTCATGTTGGGTTTGCATTAGAGACTAATGATGAGATGAAGCATGCCAAGGGTAAATTAGAAAAGAAAAATTTCGATATGGTCGTTCTCAATTCACTGAGAGATAAGGGTGCTGGCTTTCAAGGAGATACGAATAAAGTAACTATACTTAAACATAACTCAGAACCTATACAATATCCACTTAAATCTAAACGTCTAGTAGCTATAGATATCGTAGACGAATTGGTTGGTTTTTTGTAGGTTATACTAAGAATGCAGTTGCTTAGCGAGGAATTCATTGTTCTAAGCGGTAAAAATTATTTTAGAGTTTATAAAAAGAATATTTTATGCGAAAGCACCTAACATACATACTATTAGTAATTATAGCAGCAGTAAATACTACATCTGCTCAAGAGCTGAATATTGACGTAAGTGTAACAGCGCCTATCAATCCTACCGCAGATCCTAAGTTATTTGAAACATTGGAAAGAGCAGTGTCAGAGCTATTTAATAATACTAAATGGACCGATGATGAAGTGGCGAGTGAAGAGCGTATAAATGGAACAGTACGAATTACGATAGTAGAAGAGAAGAGTAGTAACTCTTTCGTTGCCAACATAATAGTGCAGTCTGAGCGTCCAGTATTTCAGGCGGTGTATGTTACACCTATGCTCAACTATGTGGATAAGAGTGTGAGCTTTAATTATGATCTTAATCAGCCGATACAAAGAAGTGATAATGTTTATCTAGATCAGCTTTCTTCTGTACTGACATTTTATGCTTATGCTATTTTAGCTTTAGACTATGATAGTTTTTCATCACTCGGTGGCGATGAATATTGGCAGAGTGCACAGAATGTAATTAATGCAATACCTAGTGGACTTACAGACGGTACTGGATGGGATTCAGGAGCGACTACGGTTCGTCGTAATAGATATTGGCTAGTAGAAAACATGCTGAATCCAAAAGTAAGACCTTATAGACAATCGTTTTATGATTATCATATAAAAGGATTAGATACTATGTACGACGATGCGGACAAGGGGAGAGCTATATTATTAGCGGCTATCAATGTCTATGGAGAGGTTAATAGTAATTACAATAATTCTATGGTGATGCGACTTATGGCAGATACTAAGCGCGATGAAGTCCTCGAAATTTTCCAGGTAGGCGATAGAGGCCAAAAGTCAAAAGTAAGGTCTACTATGTTAAAGATTGACCCCACTCAAGCCGATAGATACAACGTCTTAAAGTAAAACACATTAATACACGTACAAGGTCTATACCTTTCACAGATATATGAGACGAATAGCGATTTTGGCATCAGGTACAGGTAGCAATGCTCGTAAAATTGTAGAGCATCTGCAAGATAATGAGTTCGTTGAAGTCGTATTAATAGCCTCCAACAGAAAGAGTGCCAAGGTATTGGATATGGCATCTGATCATAGTATTGCCACTACAGTAATCACTAGATCAGACTTTTATCAATCAGAATCATTTCTTAATCAGCTTAGAGAGTTGGATGTTGACTGGATAGTATTGGCTGGATTTCTTTGGCTGGTACCCTCTAACTTAATATCAGCGTATCCTAATCGCATTGTTAATATCCATCCGGCGCTATTACCCGCGTACGGAGGAAAAGGGATGTATGGTATAAATGTCCATAAGGCGGTTAAGGACAATAATGATAATGTATCAGGAATGACTATTCACTTAGTCAATGAAAATTATGATGATGGGGCTATCATTTTTCAAGGCCGTACGGACATAGATCCAAGTGACTCTCCAGAAGATATAGCGGCCAAAGTACTGAAGTTAGAACACAAATACTATCCTAAAGTTATTGAAGGAATGGTAATGGCGCAGCCAAAGTTAACTACTTCGAAGAAATATTTCTAGACTGCTTCATCATGAAGTATGCATCAAAAACGGTGTAAACGATATAAACAATTAGAAAGGGTATTATAAACTTGTTAGTGGTAGGCTTAATCAAAGAAAAGTAGCCAATAACCATCACTACGGATCCAAACATTTTTGCCATCGTATTAATCATGACGATCTGCATGAAAAAATTGCGACTATCCATTCTAGCAGCTCTCTCTGACAAGTAATAGACACCTATAGCTAAGATAGTAAAGAATCCAATCGATAGATACATCAATGGATTATGATCTGATACATCAAGCAATTCTCCAGCATAGCCAGCAGTAATCGAAGATGCGAGTAAGGTGATAACCAATCCTAAATAAAACCTCTGGGAAGTTAGCTTTTGCATTATTTTAAGTTTTCGAGATTTCGATATAGATTAACCATAAATCCTCCAAAAGCTAATACCACAAATAGAGCCGTCATATAAGCGGTCTTGTTCTCCATCATTGCATCTACTTTGCCACCCGCCCATATTGCGAAAAATAACAATACGGCTAATTGCATAGCAATTCCGGAGAACTTCATGTATTTGTTACTCGATGATGCTGATTTTTTTTTAGAATTCGGATTAGTATCCATTATTGATTTCTTAGCTAAATGCTAGAGTATCATCACCTTTTTTAGATGACTTTATACTCTGTCCGCCCATGCTACAGTTACCATTAAATGAAGCACCTGCTTGAATATTGATCTTGTCAGTAACGATCTCTCCACTGATAGATGCGTTCTCTTTTACGTTTAGAAGTTCAGCAACTTTGAGATTACCAGTGAATTTGCCTTCTATAATGGCATTTTGGCAGTCCACTTCACCATCTACGATTCCTGTAGGTCCAATAATTACACGGCCCTTGCAATATAGCTTACCTATCAGTTCTCCATCTATTCTGATGTCACTATTTGCATTGATCGTTCCTTCTAACTTTGTTCCAGTTACGATGCTATTATTAGATCCAGATGCTGATGGTACAGCTTCGTTTCTTTTGTTTTCTTCTTTTTTATTTTTAAACATCTGTTCGGTTTTTTCTTGTAAAATAATCTAAAAGCATTGGGAAGCCTTTTGATTGCCATGGATCACATAAGTCAAGTATGGGTAGAGGTTTGACACGCTACTTCAATTTGACTGCTCAATATATAGATATAGCGTGATAAAATGACAAATTATTGCCAGTCAATTGGGATGATATTAAATACTAATCAAATATCAGACAGATACGTATTAGAATAGTTTTTCATTTGTTTTTGAGGTAGGGAGTTTTAATATTATGGGGCATGAAGTGATGGTACTGTAGGATTGCGAACTTAAGTTTGAGGCTTTTTTGGAAGCTAATATATTATGGCGCAAGTCTAAATGTCATAAGTCTTAAACTATACCAGGCTATATTCAATAATAGCATCAGGTTAATCTAATTATTGGATAATTCATATTGCGTAAAGCTCAAAAATATTAGCTTTATGCGTCCATGTCGATTCCTATTTCTAATCCAAAGTATGTCAATGTTTTACTGCCTCTAGCGGTACCCAAAAACTATACTTATGCGGTGCCATCTGGTATGCGTGGAGATATAGAATTTGGAAAGAGAGTAGAAGTTCCTCTACGTAATAGGGCTTACTCCGCTATAGTCATAGAGACTATGAATGAGGTAAATGTTACCTATAAAGCGAAGAATATAAGGGCAGTGATAGATAAAGAACCCATTATCACTATGAAGCAATATGAGCTTTGGAAGTGGATGGCTAACTATTATTGCTGTACCGTAGGTGAAGTCATGATGGTAGCATTGCCCTCAGGTCTCAAATTGACATCGGAGACGAAGCTTATCATAAGTCCTGATTTTGATGACGATTACTCTGATCTTGATGAAATGGAATATCTGATTGCCGAGGCTATTTCGATACAGAACGAACTTACAATCGACCAAGTCAAAGACATTACGGATCGGAAAGTAGTATATCCATATATCCGTACATTATTAGATAGGCGAGTCTTGTTTATTAAGGAAGAGTTGCGAAGTAAATATAAGCCGAAGCAAATTAGTGTAGTCGCCTTGAGTGATTCTTATGAAGATACTGAGGCTTCGATGAATCTTGCTTTTGAGAGGATAGGTAAGACGGAGCAGCAGCATAAAGCATTGTTGGGTTACTATAAATTGTCTCGTCAACAAAGAGAAGTGCCTAAGGCTGCTCTCATGGAGCTGACAGGAGTAAGTAATGCAGTAATTAAAGGTCTTGAAAAGAAAGGCATTCTAGATATTTATAAGAAAGAGATTAGTCGACTGACTATAGCTAAAGTCAATGAAGAAGCGGTAATGCCACCTCTTAGTCCTCAGCAAATAGACGCTATAGCCACTATCAAAGAAGCTTGGGAAGAAAAGGAAACTTGTCTCATACACGGAATAACAGGAAGTGGTAAGACAAGAGTCTATATGGAATTGATGCAAGAGTACCTTGATCAAGGTAAGCAAGTATTGTATTTATTGCCAGAGATTGCATTGACGAGCCAGATAGTCAATAGGCTAGAAGCAGCTTTTGGTGATAGGATCGTATTGTATCACAGTAGACTTAATCAACATGAGCGCGTAGAGATCTGGAACGCTGTACTTCACGAGGCCAAGATACTCGTAGGTGCTAGGTCTAGTCTACTTTTGCCGTATAGAAATATTGGATTGATCATAGTTGACGAAGAGCATGATGGATCCTACAAGCAACATGACCCAAGTCCTCGATATAATGCGAGAGATACATCTTCTGTAATTGCAAGTCAGTTTGGTGCTAAGGTATTGTTAGGGTCAGCTACTCCCAGTCTTGAGAGTTATTACAATGCTAAGTTGGGTAAGTATGGATTAGCAGAGTTGAGGCAGCGGCATAGTCAAGTAGCGTTACCAGAGATAGAGATAGTCGACCTAAAGAATGCTTATAAGACTGGGCGAATGAAATCTTACTTCAGTCTTCAATTACGTAAATCGATTGATAAAGCATTAGCTGAGAAGGAACAAATCATCATATTTCAGAATAGGAGAGGATATACACCAACACTCAATTGTGAGGTTTGTGGGTGGTCTGCACAATGTGCTAATTGTGATGTTGGGCTCACGTATCACAAGTTTTTTCATGAGCTTAGATGCCATTACTGTGGATATCGAAGTAAAAAGCCAAAGTGCTGCCCTGATTGTGGTAATGATCAGTTGACAGATGCTGGATTAGGGACTGAGAAGATTGAGGATATATTGATGGAGTTGTATCCTCAGGCGCGAGTCAAGAGGATGGATTTCGATACGGTAAGATCAAAGAATTCTCATGAGAAGATATTGATGGAATTCGGAGATAGAGAAATCGATATTTTAGTAGGTACTCAAATGATTACCAAAGGATTAGATTTTGATCATATAGCCGTAGTAGGCATACTTAATGCTGATAAACTGCTGCAATTTCCAGATATCAGAGCCGGAGAAAGAGCCTTTCAGTTGATGACTCAAGTGGCAGGCCGTGCAGGACGTCGTGAGAAGCAAGGTAAGGTAGTGATCCAAACTTTCCAACCAGATCATCCTGTGATACGTGAGACTGTGATGGGAGCGTATAATCTTATGTTTAGAAGAGAAATGGGTGAGCGTAAAGCGTTCCATTATCCACCGTACAATCGAATGATTACGGTATTGTTAAAGCATAAAAAGCCACAAACTGTAGATGAGGCAGCCTTAGCATATGTCAATCTTGTGGGTTCAAAGCTAGGTACAAGAGTGATCGGTCCATCTCCTCCAGGGATAGCAAGGGTAAGAGGTCTGTATCTACAGCAATTGATTATTAAGCTAGAGAAAGACCCTAAAGTTCTACATGCGGCTAAAGTATGGTTGCAAGAAGCAAAAGCTGTAGTGCAAGGGATGCCTGGGTTTAAGAGCGTTCGGATCAATATTGATGTAGACCCTTATTAGGGTGCCTGATGTTTATTTATTGCCTTTGGCCATTTTCGATTGTGCCAGATCGTCACTTATTCTTATGGAGAGAAGAACTGTAAGTAAAAGGATAGGGCAAAAAAAAATCCACAATCAAATGAATGATTGTGGACTCTTTTAGCTTAAAGATCTACCTCCTGAGAAGTAGACTCGGTTATTCCGTTCTTAAGACTTTTGCGAAGTTAGGTACTCTACCGCCGCGCCTACAGTCTGAATATTTTCAGCTTGTTCGTCTGGAATAGATACATCAAATTCTTTTTCGAATTCCATGATTAGCTCAACTGTATCTAGAGAATCAGCTCCTAGATCATTTGTGAAGCTTGCTTCGTTAGTTACTTCTGATTCATCAACGCCAAGTTTATCAACGATGATTTGCTTAACCTTTTGTGCAATGTCTGACATAGTAAAAATGTTTGTTATAATTTATGAATGCAAAATAATGCATAAGAAAATTCCAATCCAAGGTTTTTAACCCTTTTTTAACAAGCGCGAATGTAGGCTAATATCGCAATATTTTGATAATCAACCCATTATAAAAATAATAATAATTGATAGAATTGATGCTCCCAAACTTATTGTTGGGTCTGCCTATTGTTTTGATACAATCGTCGTATAAAATTTTATCAAATAATCATTTTCGAAACATAATTTCGCGTATTTATTAAACTCTGAGTTTATTTAATATCAATCCAAGGTAGAGACTTATTGTAATATGAAGAAATAAAGTTTAATGTCATTGTTGTGCTCGATATCGTTACAGAAATTTAATTATTCATTAATAGTAACAAATCTATTTTTAAGCACAATTATTGTACTTTATACACTATCTTAGATTATGCTACATTTGCAATCTTATTTCAAAAAAAGTAAACAGATATCACATTGACTAATACACTCATCAAAGTAGTAGACTTACAAAAGACAAAGATAATCGCGACACTTGGTCCAGCATCTAGTAGTAGAGAAAGATTACTAGAATTGGTTAAAGCTGGAGTAGATGTTTTTCGTCTCAATTTTTCTCACGGTAAACATGAGGATCATCAAGCGGTAATAGAGAGGATTGTAGAAATCAATAAGACCTATAAGCAGCACGTAAGCATATTGGGAGATTTACAGGGCCCTAAATTGCGAGTAGGTGAGATAAAGGACAATAGGCTGGAGATCAAACCTGGAGATATACTCACATTTACATCTCAGAAATGTGTAGGTACGATGAAGAAGATCTATATGAGCTATGAGCAGTTTCCTCAAGATGTCAAAGTAGGGGAGAAAGTATTGATCGATGACGGTAAGTTAGTATTGAAAGTAAATGCTACGGATGGTAAATCGCAGGTGAAGCTTGAGGTATTATACGGTGGGATTCTTTCGTCAAATAAAGGAGTGAATCTCCCTGATACAAAGATTTCTCAACCATCGCTTACGGAGAAGGATCTTATAGACCTCGAATTTATGTTGACGCAGCCTATTAACTGGATTGCGCTGTCATTTGTCCGTAAAGGCAAAGATATTACCGACCTCAAAAAGAAGATTGCTGAAGCTGGCCATATGGCTAAAGTAATAGCCAAAGTAGAAAAGCCAGAAGCCATCGCCAACATAAAATCTATTATCAAGGCCACAGATGCAGTTATGGTAGCTAGAGGAGACCTGGGTGTAGAAGTACCAATGGAGAAGCTTCCAAGTATACAGAAGATGATTATCAAAAGATGTATACAGAAAGGAAAGCCAGTAATCGTAGCGACACAGATGATGGAGAGTATGATTACTAATCCAAGTCCAACACGAGCAGAAATTACGGATGTAGCTAATGCTGTGTTAGATGGTACTGATGCTGTGATGCTATCTGGAGAGACTTCAGTTGGTGCCCATCCTGTCAAAGTAGTGGAAGCGATGAATAAGATAATCTATGAGACAGAGAAGTCTTATGAGATACATGGAAAAAGGCCTAAGGCATCAGAAGATAGCCCAACATATCTTTCTGACAAGATATGCTTGACGGCTTCTAAGCTTGCGGAGGAAATAGGCGCCAAAGGATTAATTGGAATTACAGTATCTGGATATACGGCTTTCAAAATGTCGAGTTTTAGACCTTCGTGTCCAATATTTATATTTTCACCGCAAGAAGAAATGCTAGCGACGCTTAATTTGCTCTGGGGAGTTAAATGCTTTCACTATGACAAGTTCTCTACGACAGACGAGACTATTGCTGATTTAGCGCAGATACTTAAGGAAAAGAAAAAAGTAAAGCAAGGAGACATTGTTGTCAATACTGCAGCTATGCCGCTTCATAAGCGTTTCCGTACTAATATGCTGAAGATAACTATGGTGGATTAAAGCTTTTTTTTTCAAAGAAAAAAAACGCTGACAGCGGAGTCAGGCAGTGTTTTCAAAAGGAAAACACGTTGACACTGCCATTAAAAGAGCTTTTTTTTCAAAGAAAAAAAACGCTGACAGCGGAGTCAGGCAGTGTTTTCAAAAGGAAAACACGTTGACACTGTCTTTTTTTACAGAAAAAAATAGGTTTAATAAGCGTGTAACGGACAGGATTTTTTGTGAAGGGACTGCGTCTATTGTCCTTGCTGCTTCAGTAGGGAGTAGAAAAAGGTTATGAAGTTAGATAACTTCCAATGCGTATCTCAAACTTTAAGTTGCTGTTTGCTAGAGGAATCTATTTCGCCCTTCATCCGTTAATACTGTACGAGGTAATACCGTATCTTTACCTTATATCATATAACTATTAGTACTAGATGAAGATTTACCACTTAGTTTTTACATGCCTATTATCATTCTCTTTGACTGCACAAGACAATGTGGACAATGGATGGACAGAGGAAAAGGTCACTTTAGAGCAATCATTTATGGATGCTAATATCCAGATTATGATAGGTAAGTATGATGAAGCGATCAAAATACTTAAGGAAATATATAAGCAGGATAGTAGTAATCCAGGGCTCAACTTCCAGATGGCTCAGGTCTATGGTTCATTAAATGATCTTCCTTCGGCGATAAAGCATGCCAAGAAAGCGTTAAGTGAATCGCCTGATAATGAATTTTATAATCTCTTGCTTGGCAATCTGTATGTAGAATCTAATCAGATGGGGGAAGCGGTACAAGTATTGGATAAATTGATCGTATTGCAGCCAGAAAAAACTGAGTATTATGATATGTTGGCTAGAGCTCATCTTCGTACTGGAGATTACAATAAAGCAATAGCCACTTTTGATCAGTTAGAAACTCAACTTGGATTTAGTGAAGATCTAGCATTGCGAAAAGTGGATATTTTAGATGAAAATGGTAAGTCGGAAGAGGTAATCAAAGTGCTTCAAAGATTGGTGTCTGTATATCCTGAAACGATGAGATATAGATATAACCTAGCCTCGTACCATAAGAATCAAGGGAATGATAAGGATGCTTTGAAGGTCTATAAAGAAATACTGGAATTAGAACCAGAAGATCCTACAGCAAATCTAGCCATGCTAGACAATCCTGATAATCCAAAAGATGAAAAGGGGTACCTCAGTGCTTTGCAACCATTAATCGAAAGTGATAAGATTCCATTAGACAAAAAGATACTAGAGATGATACCCTATCTAGAAAGATTGGGTTCAGAGCCAGAGCTTGGTGGTCCATTGCTCAAGATAGGCAAGACATTAGTACAGTTGCATCCTAATGAAGCAAAGGTTCGTGCGATGTATGCTGACATCTTTAATGGATTGGGCAATACGGATAAGGCGATAGAGCAATATGAAAAGACTATTGAGCTCAACGATAATGTGTATACAGTATGGGAGCAGCTAATCATGGCTTACGACCAGAAAGGTGATTATACTGCTATGGCTACAAGGGCGGAAGATGCTATGGATCTATATCCTAATAAGGCGTCGGCTTATTATCTATACGCAAGTGCAAAGATATCGTCAGGTGAATTGGAAGAGGCGGCAGATTACCTCCAAGATGCTGAGATGATAGCAGGTAAAGATTTATATCATAAAGCTAACGTCGAAAATCAAAAAGCTAGACTTGCTATGAAGCAAAAAAGATTTGATGATGCCGCTAAACATTTATCTATATCTTCTGAATGGTCAATGGGCCAAGATCCACAATCTGTTGAGTTGCTTGGTGATTTAGCTTCGTTGAAAGGTGACAAAACAAAAGCTATTGATTATTGGAAGAAAGCAGAAAAGCTCGGATCTCTTAATCCAAAGTTATCAGCGAAAATTACTCGAGGGTCTTTATAGGACATTCATTTTTTTAGAAGATTTCTGAATAGCATATCTACATGAAACATATTTTATTCTTCATTTTATTAGGAAGTATATTACTGCTAAGTGCCTGTAAGACGAAGAAAGTAGTCATGTCAGGACCTGCGCCTATTTATAGTGATGGAGAAATAGTACAAGCTTTAGAAGATAGAAATGTCAGCTGGGAATGGTTGATTTCTAAAGCGGGTATCAATATAGATTCTCCATCTGAAAAAGTGGGAGGTACTATGTATCTCCGTATGAAACGTGATAGCGTGATATGGGTGATGGTAAAAAAGTTTGGAGTAGAGGCTGTCAGAGCTCAAATCACACCTGATTCTTTTCAGATTGTATATCGATTAGACAGGTCATATGACGAAGGTCGAATTGAAGATTTAATGAATCACTATAAGTTGGATTTGGCATTTGAAGATATGCAGCAGATGATGTTTGGTAATGTTATGCTGCCAGATAGCGCTCATACTAAAGTGAAACAGTCAGAGAAAGAGCATCTCGTAAGTGGAGTGAGTGGAGATCTCAAATTAATGTATAGCTTAGATCCTTATCAATTACTGCTTCAGAGTATACTTATCAATGATAGTAAGAATAGAGATGTCAATATTGAATATCTAGATTATAGGGATACGGAGGATTTTGGTGCTATTCCCTTCGAGCGGAGATATAGATTGCCGTATAGTGAAACGGAAACTGCTTCTCTTCAATTAGAATTCAAAGATTTTGAGATCAATGCACCTAGAGCTATTAAATTTTCTATTCCTTCGCATTATGAAAAGTTGTAATTTTTTACTGCTGTTAGTATGGTGTACGATGTCGATTGCTCTCTCTGCACAAGATAGAGATCAGCTAGAATTAGAGCGTATGCAAGTGATAGAGTCCATAGAAGCTACGGATGATCTGATAGCTAATAGTGAGTCGGATAGACAAAAAGGGATCGCTACATTAGTTGCTCTTCGTGGTCAGATTAGTCAAAGGAATGCTTTACTGAATAACATAAAGCAATCAATCTCTGCAGCCGAACTGGAAATAGAATACAATCTTACTACACTTGATAGTCTAAATACTAAAGTGGCAAGTATCGAAGATCAATATGCCTTATTACTTCGGTCCAAGTATGTACGACGTCTGACTGGGAGTAAGTGGATTACAATATTTTCAGCTAGTAATATCAACGAAGCTTTTTTGAGATGGAATTATTATCGACAGTTTGATGCGTATCGACAATCCAAAATAGCAGAGCTAGAAACTATACAAGAAGTGATAGCAAGAAAGAATGACGAGATTAAAAAATATGCTTTAGAAAACTCTGCATTAATCCAAGAGCAGTTGCGCCAAAATAGTGAATTGCAAAGAAGGATTGAGCAGCAAAACGAATTACTTAAGGATCTGCAAAAGGATAAAGCTATACTCCAAAGTCAACTTTCTGTGATCAAAGAAGCTCGTGAATCGCTCAATCAAGCTATAGAGTCGAGAGTCTTAGGCGAACTATCTGGAGCAAATATAGGTTCTGATAATAGTGTGTCTGATGAAACTAATCCAGAAATCGTAAAAGGCGAAGTAATCTTGCCTATTACAAATGGGTATGTAGTAGATTTTTCTATTGGAGATGAGGATAGAATTAAAACCTTATCAATCTCCGCTGCCAAGGGCAGTAGTGTTATATCTATTGCGCCTGGAAGAGTCGTAAGTATCAAATCGGTAAATGGTTATGGAAAGATGATTATCTTACAACATGGCCAATATTACAGCATCTATGCAAATCTCAATACTGTAGATGTGAAGGTGGGAAATACTGTAGAAAAAAGCGATAGAATTGGAACTGTAGATACGAGTGTAGATAATCTTCATTTTGAATTTTGGAAAGACAAAGTGAGATTAGATGCTAAGGCGTGGTTAGATAAGTAGGGAAGTTATTTTTATAAAATAAGGAACAAGAATTATGAGTGATAATTGGCAAATAGGGAAAGAGAAAGTAAAAGGTCTCAGAAAAGAAACTGAATACGCTGTGTTGGTTGGTGTTATCACTAAGCAATACACTGAAGAGCAGGCAAAAGAACATCTTGATGAGTTGGAGTTTTTGGCAAAGACTGCAGGAGCAGAAATCAAGAAACGTGTGACTCAGAAGTTGCAGCATCCTGATGTACGTACTTTCGTCGGTAAAGGTAAGCTGCAAGAAATTGCGGAATACATTGAACGCAATGAAGATATTTCGCTGGTTATATTTGACGATGATCTTACTGGAAAGCAAGCTAGTATACTAGAGGAAGAACTCAAAGTAAAAATCGTAGATCGGAGTACATTAATACTCGATATATTTGCTAGTAGAGCGCAGACTGCGCAGGCAAAAACGCAAGTAGAATTGGCACAGACGCAGTATATGCTACCTAGGTTGAGAGGTCTATGGGATCACTTAGAAAGACAGAAAGGTGGTATTGGTATGAGAGGGCCAGGAGAGATGGAGATAGAGACGGATAGACGTATCGTAAGAGATAAAATATCTAAACTCAAAAAGCAACTTGAAAAGATAGATCAGCAGAATTCTACTCAGCGAAAAAATCGTGGAGCTCTTATCAGAGTCGCGCTTGTAGGATATACTAATGCGGGTAAGTCTACTTTGATGAATCGACTTAGTAAGTCGGAAGTATTCGCGGAGAATAAGTTATTTGCAACTTTGGACACTACGGTCAGGAAAGTAGTGTTTGGGACGATGCCATTCTTGCTTTCTGATACGGTTGGATTTATAAGGAAATTGCCTCACCACTTGATAGAGAGTTTTAAATCTACATTGGATGAAGTAAGAGAAAGTGATATATTAGTACATGTAGTCGATATCGCTCATCCTCAGTTTGAAGATCACTTGAAAACGGTAAGAATGACCTTGCAAGAACTCGGTGTGACGGATAAACCAACACTCTTAGTTTTTAATAAAATAGATCTTTATAAAGAGAAGTATTTTGATGACTTTCTAGATGATGAAGTAAAGTCGGAAATCATAACTGAATTAAAATCTAATCTTAAAAACAATTATGACGATGATAATATTTTCATCTCAGCAGTTACTAAAGAGAACGTAGATGAACTCCGAGCTAAGTTGACGGAGATGATAGATTTGGAGTACAATAAAGTATATCCATACAAAACTAAAACATGGTAATTTCCGGCTTTTCGAAGAAAAACGGAAATAACGAAACACGACAATTCCGTGTTTCGAAAAAGTAGATTTCCGGCTTTTCGAAGAAAAACGGAAATATCAAAATAGAGTAAGTGTTGTCAAAATTTAAGTAGCAAATTTTTAAAACTATATCAAAGATGTCAGTGCTCCAATACAAAAAAGCAATCGTAGCCGAAACTCGTAGGCGGATCATAGAAGAGTCATTACCTCGAATTAAGCAATGCCTTGATGAATTGTCGGATGAGCAGATATGGCAAAAAGCAAATGCCAATACTAATTCGGTAGGAAATCTAGTTATGCATTTATGTGGCAATGTTCGCCAATGGATAATGCATGGATTGGATGGTCAGCATGATGTAAGAGAACGAGATATTGAGTTTAGTGAAAAAGGGCCGATACCCAAGAAGGTTTTGCATAATCAATTGAATATTATGATGCATGATCTAGATAAAGCGTTAGGTCGCATAGTAGATCAAGATTTGTTGGAGATGAAGACGATCCAAAAACACTTTCATGAGAATGGAGTAAGTATTCTCTTTCATGTAACGGAGCATTTTAGTTACCATACAGGTCAAATTACCTATTTTACAAAGATGGTTAAAGATATTGATACTGCCTATTATGGCAATTTAGATTTATAGCTCCTTTCAGCTTCCTAAGCCGCAGAGATTGGTAAGTTGAAAGGTATAGACTCAACTTCATCATATTAGTCTATAGCCTTCAGTATGGATTGACCATTACTAAGCGGTTACTCGCTAAATTATTCCTACTTTTACTACTTATATCAACCCTTGCAGCGTTAGATACGTTAAAGCATTGGTTCATCTAAAGTAGAGTAGACATTTTGAAAAGAACAACACTAATATTTCTGACAATTATAGGCGTATTGATTATAGATCAATGGCTAAAAGTCCACATCAAATTGACCTATCCAATCGGAGAAGGTTTCAAAATGTTTGGTCAGGATTGGGCACGCATACATTTCGTAGAGAATAAAGGTATGGCCTTTGGTCTAGAGATGGGCGGAGAAGCTGGAAAGTACGCACTGTCTATTTTCCGCATATTGATGGTGGGACTCTTAGGCTTTATTATAAAAGGCCTAGTAGAAGCGAAAGAGTCAAAGTGGTTAATAGTATGTTTCTCATTGATCATAGCAGGTGCTGTAGGCAATATCATTGATAGTATGGTGTATGGTTTGATATTTTCTGCCTCATCATTTCATGGTCCTGTAGCAGAGTTTATGCCTGAAGCAGGAGGATACGCACCATTTCTTCAAGGTAAGGTCGTAGATATGTTTCATTTTCCAATGGTCACTACTACTTGGCCAGAATGGGTGCCAAAGTGGGGTGGGAGCTCTCTTGAATTTTTCAGACCCGTATTTAATGTTGCAGATGCCGCTATATCAGTAGGTGTCATTGCTATATTACTTTTTCATAGAAGCTTTTTTACTAAGCCAGAAGCCAACAAACATTCAGATGCTAACAGTACGGTTACACCTACAGTAGTATCATTAGAAGAAGAATAAAATAACATATGAAATTAAGCAACTACGCCCTAGGCAAATGGATTACAGGAGATGGAGATGGTCAAAATCTATATGACGCATCTACTAATGAAGTCATCGCTACAGCTAGTAGTAAGGGGCTTGATTTTGCAGAGATGATGCATTATGGTAGGACAGTCGGTTCACCTAAGTTGCGTAAGATGACGTTCCAAGAGAGAGGCTTGATGATCAAAGCTCTTGCGATGCACCTTCATGGTATGCGCAAGAAGTATTATGAAATGAGTTATCAGACTGGTGCTACTAAAGTAGACAGTTGGATTGATATAGAAGGAGGTATTGGCAATCTATTTGCTAATGCAAGTCTTCGTCGTAAGTTTCCTGATCAACCTTATTTTGTAGATGGTGATCAAGTTGGATTGAGTAAAGAAGGGACTTTCGTAGGGCAGCACATTATGGTGCCTAAGGAAGGTGTAGCAATACATATCAACGCTTTTAACTTTCCTATCTGGGGAATGCTAGAAAAGTGTGCAGTAAATTGGTTGGCCGGAATGCCAGCTATCGTAAAGCCAGCTACAGTGACTTCTTTCCTTACAGAATATATGGTACGCGATATCATAGCTTCAGGAATTTTGCCAGAGGGGGCACTTCAGCTGATCTGTGGTAGCGGTAGAGGGATACTTGACAGTGTCACTTCGCAAGATGTGGTCACATTCACAGGGTCGGCGACTACTGGTCGTATGCTTAAGGCTACTCCAAGAATCATCGAAGAAGCGGTACCATTCAATATGGAAGCAGATTCGCTTAACTGTATAGTATTAGGTAAAGATGCGGCACCAGGAACCGAAGAATTCAATTTGTTCCTCAAAGAAGTAAGAAGAGAGATGACCGTTAAGTGTGGTCAGAAATGTACGGCGATCAGACGTATCATAGTACCAGCGGATTACATAGAAGATGTACAGATTCAGCTTGGTGCAGCTTTACAAAAGACGACGGTAGGTGATCCAAGAGTAGAAGGTGTGAAAATGGGTGCACTTGCAGGAAAAGATCAAGTAGCAGAAGTAAAGGAGAAAATCAACGAACTGTTACAATCTAGTCAGATGGTGTACGGTAATCTTGATCAAGTAGATATATATGGAGATAGTAACCCTAATGGTGCTTATATGGCTCCAGTGCTATTGCGTCAAGATGATCCATTCAACAATACAGATGTACACGATATAGAGGCTTTTGGTCCTGTATCGACTATCATGCCTTACGATACATTAGATGATGCGATCCAATTGGCTAAGATGGGTAAAGGGTCACTTGTATGCTCAGTAGCCACTTATGATGATAAAATTGCTAGAGACTATGTACTCGGAGCAGCGAGTTATCACGGACGTATACTAGTACTGAACAGAGAATCTGCGCCAGAAAGCACAGGTCATGGATCACCAATGCCATTGCTTGTACATGGAGGCCCAGGTAGAGCTGGAGGTGGAGAAGAGATGGGAGGAATCAGAGGTGTAAAGCATTATATGCAAAGATGTGCTGTACAAGGTTCGCCTACTACTTTGACAGAGGTAACAGGTGTGTACCAATACGGTGGAAAGTATAAAGATCCAGGACAACACCCATTCCGTAAGCATTTTGAAGATATAGAGATTGGCGATACTGTGATCACACATAAGAGATCGATCACAGAAGCTGATATTGTCAACTTCGGCAATGTTTCTTGGGATCATTTCTATGCACACACTGATACGACTTCATTAGAGGGTACTACGTTTGAGCAAAGGGTAGCACATGGATATTTTATACTGAGTGCAGCGGCAGGATTGTTTGTAGATCCAGGCAAGGGGCCAGTACTTCTTAATTATGGTATCGATGAATGTAGATTCACTAAGCCAGTCTATGCCGGCATGACCATAGGTGTAAGATTCACTGCTAAAGAGAAGATCATACAGGAGAAAAAAGAAGACGAAGATTTCCGTAAAGGGATCGTGAAATTTCTAGTTGATGTATATGATGAAACTGGAGAGACCGTAGCGATTGCTACTATACTTACTATGGTAAAATGTAAAGAGAAATGAAATTCTAAAAAGGAAGATAAATTCTAAAAAGAGAAATGAAATTCCAGATCTCAAAAGTATGACATGGCTCGAGCCAATCATCGGATTTGGAATTTGGTATTTTTTTAGTTTAGAATTTCTTTAATTTTTTAATTTGAAAAATAAAAACTTTGGACAAAACACAAGCAGGACATATCACTACTTCTACAGAAAACAGAATCTGTACGATCACATTTTTTCACCCAGCACATAACTCGCTTCCTGGAAAACTTTTAGGAGAATTAAGAGATGCAATTTATGATGGCGGAGCAAGTGAAGAGAATGATATAATCGTACTCCAATCGGAAGGCGAACGTACTTATTGCGCAGGAGCTAGTTTCAATGAATTGGTAGCGATAGAAGATTTTCCTACAGGAAAGACTTTCTTCCTAGGATTTGCTAATGTGATCAATGCTATTCGAAAATGTGGTAAGATTGTAATAGGTCGAGTACATGGGAAAGCAATCGGTGGTGGTGTCGGTATAGCAGCGGCATGCGACTATTGTATGGCGACAAAGTTCGCATCTATCAAGCTTTCAGAGTTAGCGGTAGGTATAGGTCCATTTGTAATCGGTCCAGCAGTAGAGCGTAAGGTAGGAGTGTCAGCCTTCTCTCAGATGGCGCTCAATGCTACGGAATGGCAGACCGCGGAATGGGGCAAACAAAAAGGATTGTTCACGGAAGTGTTTGAGACCACTAAGCAACTCGATGAGTATATCGCACACTTTACAACTAATCTTGTAGACAAAAATCCTGAAGCCTTGAGATTACTCAAAGAAGTATTTTGGAAAGGCACTGAGCATTGGGATGACTTACTAGAGGAAAGAGCAGAGATGAGCGGAAGGTTAGTGCTTTCTGATTACGCTAAGAACTCCATTGGTGGATTTTTGAAAGGATAAAAATGGAGGGAAATCCCAAAAAATAAATAA
>CALKJD010000035.1 GCA_937995755.1 uncultured Saprospiraceae bacterium
TCCTAATTTCTCAACGGCTTATTATTCATCAACATATACTGAATCCTCTCTTGTGTCTTCGGATTTTTTAGCAATGCTAAGAATGCTTCGCGCTCAAGATCTAAAAGATATTGCTCGCTTACTTTCTGCTCACCAGTTAAGTCTCCACCGCAGAGTATATATGCGACATGTCTTGATACTTCTACATCATAATCTGACATATACTTACCTAAGTAAAATTCGTTGATCGCTGCGTAGAGAGTAGACAAACCTGCACGACCTAATACGTGTACTTCTCTAGGTACCGGAGGCGTATAGTTTTCTGCTAATTCAATTACTTTTTTCTTCGCTTCCGATAAAACTCTATCCGTGTTTACTTCTACTCGATCTCTAGTTTTGAGAAGCGATCCATTATTAAATCCTTCGAAACCAGAAGTTGCTACATTAGCTGTAGCGATAGCCTTTAGCTTTTCTATTAGTGTAGGGATCTTAGTATCACCTTCGAAGAATGAATCACTCGCTCTCATAGCATATTCTTTAGTACCTCCTCCACCTGGGATGAGGCCTACTCCTACTTCTACTAATCCAATGTAAGACTCTGCTGCTACTACTGCCGCATCTGTATGCATGAGCATCTCACATCCACCACCAAACACATATCCTTGTGTAGCAGTTACTATCGGAATTTTACTGTATCTCATCGCCATATTGACCTGCTGAAATCCATCTACCATATCGCTGAGTTTCTCCATCTCACCTTGCATAGCTAGCATTCCGACAGCCATTAGGTTTGCGCCTACTGTAAAGTTTTTAGCATTATTACCAATTACGATTCCCTTCCAATCACCTTCTTCAGCAATCTTCAATGTCTCCATCATTCCTTCTCCTATACCTTCACCTATTGCGTTGGCTTTAGAAGTAAATTCGAAACATAGTACACCGTCTCCGATATCATGGACTGTACATTCACTGTTTTTGTATACAGCTTCCTGGTCGCGGTACATATCGAGAATGATCATATCCTCTGTTCCAGGCACTACTTTATATGACTTACTATCTATGTCGTAATATTTGCGCTGACGGTCCTCTACTTTGTAGAATGATGTCGCACCACTAGCTAGCATATCGTCTACCCAAGATGGAATCTTTTCGCCTAGAGCCCTCGCCGCTTTAGCACCCGCTTCTACACCTACCATATCCCAATATTCGAATGGACCATAGCCCCACGCGTATCCAGCTTTCATCGCATCATCGATACTATACAATGCATCTGTGATCTCAGGAATACGATTCGCAGCATATGCAAATAAGCCTCCGAAATACTCTTGATAGAATTGACCACCAACAGTATCCATGCCTAGCATCATCTGCATACGTTTATCCATCAGCTCTACTTGTTTCGCTACACCGAGTACGTCCATACGGATCTTTTCTGACGGCGCATATTCAAGTGTATTGAGATTGAGTGCATGGATAATACTCTTTCCTTTATCGTCTCTTTCTTTGGTCTTTTTATAGAATCCTTGACCTGTTTTATTTCCTAAAAATTTATTCTCTAAAAGGAAATTCACATATGGTGGTTCTTGAATATCTTTTGTCGCTTGTACGTATTCGTCATTTGGACAATTATCCATTACACCACTACGCACCTTCTGACTTGTATCAAATCCAACTAAGTCTAATAAACGGAAGCTTCCTGTACTTGGCCATCCAATTGCTGATCCTGTGAGCTTATCTACTGCTTCGATTTTTAGGTCGTGCTTTAGCGTAAGTTCTGCAATTTTATTTCCAGAGAAAAATCCAATTCTATTAGCTATAAAAGCTGGAGTATCTTTACAAAGCACTGTCTTCTTACCTAAATATCTATCTCCATAATGCATCCAGAAGTCTACGACAGCTTGATCAGTACCTGCATGAGGTATCACTTCAAAAAGCTTCATGTATCTAGCTGGATTAAAGAAGTGTGTACCACAAAAGTTGCTACGGAAATCATCAGATCTACCTTCTGCTAACATATGGATAGGTATTCCAGATGTATTAGAGGTAATGAGTGATCCTGCTTTACGATATTTTTCAACATTGGTAAAAACCTGTTGCTTGATATCAAGTCGTTCGATTACTACCTCAATGATCCAATCGCAATCTGCAATTTTTTCCATATCGTCATCAAAGTTACCAGTGGTGATTCTTGATGCGAATTGGTTATCATACAATGGGGCTGGCTTAGATTTGATTGCTGTTTTGAGCGACTTATTCGCTATACTATTACGTACAGCTTTTTTGCCCTTATCTGCATCAGATATATCGAATGGTACGATATCCAGCATCAATACTTCAAGACCTACATTAGCCAAGTGACAGGCAATGCCTGATCCCATGACACCAGATCCAAGTACAGCTACTTTGCTTATTCTTCTAGACATATATGGTGGTTGTGTTTTATTTATTATAATAATGTGAGACTCATCTATAACGCCTCATTCTATATCAATGTTTTATATAATACAGATAGGATACTAAACGATAATGTGAATGACTATGGTCTAGATCGTTACCTATTCTAATAGAGTTAAGACGCTATTTTACCCAAAAACTATACTCAAAGTTAAGAAAATAGATTTTAATAGGCAATGTGTGCTATAAATATAGCTGATTTGAAGGCTAAGAATAGTCATCCATATAATAAAATGACATTTCTACCACCTTATCTTCTGTAGGTCAAGAGATATAACGCTATTAATTTTTCAATCCATTCCGCAAATAATAGATATACAACAATAGCTAAAGAATTACAATCTACTTAATCCTAAAATGAGAAATCCTGTAGCGACAATACCAAATATTAGTACAACACTACAGGATTTAAATTTGCGTAACATCTACGCTTTCTGCTAATGTTGAAACGTTTGTTTTAGCTTAGGTATTCTATAATTTCACCAACTTAAAAGCAGTACTTCTTGAAGAAGTACCATCTCTCAACTTTATAATATACACACCAGGATTCAGATTTCCTAAATCGATAACCATCTGACTATTCGCTGTTGACTGACTCATAATATATTGCCCAGTAGTATTATATATTTGCACTTGGAAAGATTGGCCCTCGTAATTGATACTTACTTGATCTATAGCTGGATTAGGCGTTACTTTTATCTCATTGCCTTGTATATCTAGTGTAGAAGTGGTTAAGTCTTCTCCATCACAATTTTCATCAATATTATTATCCGCTATTTCAATGGCATTAGGATTAATTTCTGGATTATTATCATCACAGTCATCTATTGAAAAGAAGCCATCCATATCTGCATCCTTATACAAAAGATTCATCGTCGTATTAGTCACAACTGCTGGATTGAAATCAAAATAGATACTCGCTGTGTTACTCACTACCGACCCTTCTTCTACATCATCAGCTACTGACACCTTATAACTCACATAGCCTTGACTCGCTGCACTATCTTGCTCTGCTGGTGGTAATTCGATTCCATCGAAAATAAACTGAAGAATGTTATCCTCAACTACTCTCACCGATAGATCTCTCTCATGACTACTGTGTAAATAAGTGAATGTTGATGGATCAAATGCGATATCCAAAGTGTCTAATATTACCACTCTAGTAGCAGGACCATTCCCTAAATTTTGGAATCGAATAGAGTAATAATACTCGTCATCTATATTAGTATAGGTATCACTATCTGAAGGTACTACCGTTTTATCATTAGGATCATAAGAACAGGTTACCACATAATCATCAATATAATGGGCTAATTCTGTATCTGGATCGCTATCCAAAGTTGTAAAAGTTTGAGAGGCTGTTGATTCACCGATCGCCAAATCTGGAGGTCCAGGTATCGTCACTAATACTACTCTTTTAAAAGTACTATAAGGAAGTAGGTCTGTATAATGCCATCCCATCAGATAATCTCCAATCATCACATCAGGCTCAGCATCTAATTGTTGAAATACAGTCATGCTTTCATCTATTTCATACCAAAGTGTACCACTAACTGGAAGGATGCCGTAATTAGAAACTTGTGCGGTGATACTTTCACTCAAGTTACAAGTGAGATTTCCGTGAGCAATAAATGTCGTAAGACTATCCACATCTTCCAAAAAATTCACGCCCCAAAATAGCGTGTCTTCAAACGGTTCGTAACCCAACTCAAAATCATAAACAGATGGCATCGTCGTCACTTCATAATTAAATCCATTGATATAAAGTGATACAGAATATTCTCCAGCTGTAAGTAAAAGCCCATTTAAATTATTGGTGATGGCATACAACGTATTTAATGGATCAACTAATACACTATAGTTATCTATTAGCAATTCGTCTCCGTCATAGACACCGTCATTAGCTTCATCAAAAAACACTAATGTAGGTATCAACTGCTCACTACAATTATTAGCTTGATTTACTACAATATCTACACAATCTTGATGGACACATGATCCATTGGTAATAGTTACACAATAGCTTGTAGATTCTGCTGGTGATACATTTATGCCATTAGTAGTCTCACCTGTAGACCATTGATATGTACCATTAGCTATTTCTCCAGCCACAATGTCTATCGCCTGACCATTACATATTACAGTATTCGCAGTTAGGTCAATCACAAAATCAGCCCTAACATTGACCATAGTACATTCAACCCTTTGGCAAACATCATCAACTATAGTCACGCAATATGTCGTTGTATCTATTGGACTTACAGTGATTGATTCAGTAATTTCTCCAGTATCCCACGCATACTGAGCATTGAGATCTCCTGTGCCAGCCGTCAATGTTATACTTTCTCCCATGCAAATAGGTGTTTCAAATTCGTTGACCACATTTGTCTCAGAAATATTGACCTGAGTACAAGCCACTTCTGTACATCCATTACTCGTAATAGTTACACAGTATTCAGTATCTTCATTTACAATCACATTGATTTCATCTGTAACGTCACCAGTACTCCAAGCGTATTCTGCAAAACTATCTTGAGGTGAGATTAACACAGTCACATCTATAGTCTCTCCAATACAAGCTAATGAAGATGCGACGAATTCAATTTGCGGAATTGGATGTATCGTCACTTCTAATACCGTTTCAATAATGATACATCCATCGCTACCACTATTTGCCGTAAGGATATATTTCTGTATCTGAGGAGCAGTAATCTCTTCAGATAAGGTAAGTTCGTCAGTTATACTTCCTACTCCTTGATCAAATGAATACGCATTCGCTCCAGAAATATTTGGGTTAACAATAGGTGTTACTGTAATCTGTGATGCACTATTATCTTCAGCAGAAACACTCACTGAAATCTGTTCTGATCCACATATTTCAACACTTTCAGGAACCGCTAAAACTGCTACTGAAGTATTACAATTAATCTCCCAATTAGGTCCCACCATAGAAGGATCTATAATACATGGATTATCTTCCCAACAGCCAGTCACTGCATCAGAAGTAGTTTGAATAGATATACTGAGATCTCTATTTTCCGTACAGCTAACTTCGTCTAATGATTTAGTAGTTATTAAAAAACAAAAATCAATGTCCACATTTACACCTCCAGAAAAACCATAATTCTCTACTGGAATACACGAACCTGCAACACAAGTTTGGCCTCCTCCATCAAAATAAAAAAACCAACCACTAGGCATTTGAGATCCAGCTACTAAAGGACCTTCGCAAGGGCAAGTCGGATCACAAACCGTATTACATAGTTGAAGTATGTTATCACTATTAGTATAAGTACACAAATTGGGTAAGTCGTAAATGGAAGTTGTAGTAGCACAAGGCCCTTCATAATCAACCCACAGAGCATCACCTATATCAATCGCCTCAAAATCTACACTCTCTAAATCCCAACCACTCCCAAATGTCGGTATGACACCATGTAACCAATCGTTACCAGTTCCTGATGTATTATAATTAAATGCTATACAGACTTCTACCTCTTGCCCTGGACAAAAATTTTGATAGTCTTCGAGTAACACTTCTTCGCCATCAATGGACGCGCTAAAATCTCCATTATCACAATCAAAAGAGTCACTACCACTGCACGCAATACAGCCAAGGGAAGAAGCATAATTTAATGTAAAGCTTGGATCTTCTATTGCTCCTAATGCCGTTATAGCTATCCAATAGGTAGCTGGAGTACCTGGAGGATCCTGTACAATAGGTATTTTTAAATAAATATCATCTAAATCTGGAGTTCCACAAGGAATCGCTGGATTTGGTGCAGTTTCAGGGTCTGAAATATTGATCATATCATCACAAGATCCAGTTGTAGATTGCCATATAGACCAAGTAACATCAAAGCCATCTGCCGTAACTTCGGTCAGAAGGTTAGTAGCTCTGTCAGAATCTATATTTATTTGATACCATACTGTTGGTCCTACATCATTCATACATGCTATATTGAGGTCTTCTGGACATGCAAAACCTAAGCATCCTTCTAGTGTTATTATTGTCTCACCTTCTTCACAATTCTCAGGAGTTTCAGTAGTTAATACTCCTGCATCAACACATTCATCTGAGGCACAATTTAAATTTCTTTCATTAACACTTATTGTAAAATCGCCACATTCCAAATCTGAAGACCCCACTTTAATATAATACACCAATGAAGGGTCACATACACTTACATCTATTTCTACACTTATATCAGTACATGAAGCCTCGATTAAAGTTAGATCTCCTGGATTTGTTACTCCACCAACTATTGGGCTAGAGTACAACTCTACTGTCATATTCCCATTGATAGACGAACCTGTAGGATCTACATTTACTATGAATCCCTCAAAACTACCAGTTGGAGTAAATGAATACCACACGGCATTTTCATTAGATGCACCACCACACTCTAAGTTAGGCCAATCCGCTGTAGGATCATCTGAACTACCCACTGCACAACAAGTAGAACCTGTATGAAATGTAGCTAGATCCCATGGTCCAGCATTGTCCGAGTCTACAAAGGGACTATCATTTATAGGAACGTTATTCGGATCATCACATTGAGCTGACATTTGTAAGGTAAATAATACAAAAACACTGAGTTGGAGTAATTTTGCAATCATAATTGGTTGGTGTATTTATAAATTGAAAGATACATAAATGCAAAGCACAATCGTTCCTTCAATATGTAGATCCGACAAGAAACTACTTTGCTGCGTGGTCCGAAAAAAAAGATACCTTCACCTACATCATCTAAAATAAGAAATAATAGTGGTAATCCTTACCTTTGAAAAATCAAATAAACAATACAAATGTCAGTACTTCTTACAGAAATAGAAAATGGTGTACTCTACATCACTCTCAATAGACCAGACAAATACAATAGTGGCACGCAAGAGATGGCTTTTGCCTTTCATAAAGCCTTAGACGAAGCACGTGACAATGACGCAATTAGAGCCGTATATATTACTGGAGCCGGCAAGGCATTTTGTGCAGGACAAGACTTAGGTGAAATCGTTGATCCTAATGGCCCTGAACTTCCAAAGATTGTAACTGAGCATTATAACCCTACAGTGGAACGTATCCGTAATCTACAAAAGCCAGTAGTAGCTGCCGTGAATGGTGTCGCAGCTGGAGCTGGAGCTAATATAGCTTTAGCATGTGATGTAGTAGTGGCTAGTGAGGCGGCAAGTTTCATACAAGCTTTTAGCAAGATAGGATTGATTCCTGATAGTGGAGGTACATTTACATTGCCAAGATTAATCGGTTTACAAAGAGCTAGTGCATTGATGATGTTAGGTGATAAAGTATCAGCTGCTGACGCGCTTCAGATGGGAATGCTTTACAAAGTATTCCCTGTAGATACATTCGTAGAGGAAAGTAAAAAAATAGTCAATAAGTTAGCTCAGATGCCTACCAAAGCATTAGGCATGACTAAGATCTTACTTAATGAGTCTATGACAAATACAATGACACAGCAACTTACTCTCGAAGGTAGATACCAAGAACTAGCGAGTCACTCTGAAGATTATAAAGAAGGTGTAGATGCATTTTTGAAAAAAAGAAAACCAACTTTCAAAGGAAAATAGTCAACATACAATAGTTTGAAAAAATGAGCAATACAGTAGGAATAATAGGAGCAGGAGCGATGGGCTCAGGGATAGCACAGGTAGCTGCACAAGCCGGCTGGGAAGTAGTCCTTATCGATACACAGCAAGAGTCGTTGACTAAGTCTAGAGACAAACTTCTCAAGATACTCAATCGATTAGTTGAGAAAGGAAGGCTCACAGATATGGACACTAAGGCAATCTTTGGACGTATCCATTATGCTACCGACCAAAACGCATTAACTGATTGTAATCTCATCATAGAAGCTATTGTTGAAAATCTAGATATAAAGAAAAAAGTATTGACAGGAATCGAAGCATTAGTAGGACCAAATACGATCATAGCTACTAATACTTCTTCGTTATCAGTAACAGAAATAGCGAGTGCCATGCAACGACCTGATCAGGTTTGCGGCATTCACTTTTTTAATCCTGCCCCCTTGATGAAACTGGTAGAGATCGTACCGGCAGTACAGACCTCTACAGAAGTAACTAATAAGGCTAGATCGATCATAGACTCATGGGGTAAAGACACGGTAATCGCCAAAGATACGCCAGGATTTATCGTCAATAAAGTAGCTCGTCCATTCTACAGTGAAGGAATGAGAATTCTTGAAGAAGGAATCGCAGATGTACCAACTATCGATTGGGCTATAACTGAGTTAGGTGGATTCCGAATGGGACCATTTACACTCACAGATTACATCGGTCATGATGTCAATTATAAAGTCACAGAATCGGTTTGGAAATCATTTTATTATGATCCTCGTTATCGTCCTGCTTTCGCACAAAAATCATTAGTACAAGCTGGATATTTAGGTCGTAAAACTGGAAAAGGCTTTTATGATTACGCAGAAGGTGCGACTAATCCTGAAGCCACAAAAGATGAAAAATTAGGCAAAGAAATACTGAATAGAATCATCTGTATGCTCATCAATGAAGCTGCCGATACTGTGTATATGGGAATCTGTTCTGAGGCTGATGTAGAAATTGCGATGACCAAAGGTGTCAATTACCCAAAAGGATTATTGGCTTGGGGAAAAGAGATCGGTTACTATAAAGTGGTGAAGACTTTGGATGATTTATATGAGTTTTATCATGAGGAGAGATATCGCGTTTGTCCGTGGTTGAGACGCGCTGCGCTCTAGAAGATCAGACGCGCTGCGCTGGAAAATTGAGATACGCTGCGCTTTAGATTGAGAGAGATCGAGAATCGAGAGTCGCTGCGCTTCGAGACTTGATGCTCTGCCGATGAATAGATTAAGATATCCTTTACTTCAAGTATACGTTTACAATGTATAAGTAAATCATCACAGATAAAACACATTAAACATGCTTACACATAATGATATAGTTAAATACAAAATGTTTGACAACGATGCTTTTTCTCAATGGCTAGGCATCCAACTGATAGCCGTAAGTGAAGGGAATGTATCCATTTGTATGACCGTCCGTGAAGAAATGACTAACGGTTTTAAGATCGCACATGGTGGCATTACTTACTCCCTAGCAGATAGTGCCTTTGCATTCGCTAGTAACAGTTGGGGAGAGCAAGCTGTGTCGATAGAAACCTCTATCTCTCATACTAGGCCTGTGCATGTCGGAGACGTTTTGACAGCAGAAACCAATATGGAAAATAAATCCAAACGCTTAGCTATATACCATGTTAAAGTGACTAACCAAGATGACAAAGTAGTAGCCTTATTTAAAGGAACTGTGTTTCATACTGGGAAGAAGTGGACGTAAATTGTGAGCGTCAGTACTTTTATCGCAGTATATTAAATACTATTAAATGTTCGGAGTCCATGTGTTTGCCACAGCAAGCCACATTCCTTCTCCGACGACGTGTTTGCCAAAAAGCAAACACTTGGCGTAGCGAGTCTATCAGACAGTTCTATCCAAAAGATATTGTCCAAATTCCTTGAGTCCTGCCCTATCCGACTCATCGATTTTCAATGCTGCCAAATGAGAGAATGCTAAATCACGATACGCTTCTTTGAGTTGATCTGCATAGACTCTTACATGAGTAGATTTGAATATTTTAAGGACATCATCTATCTTCTTTTGATCTTCAATTTCATTATCATTCATTAAACTTATAAGCTCAGATTTTTGCTTATCGTCTGCGAGTTCTAATGCTTTGATGTATAGATATGTCTTTTTACCTTCGAGGATATCTCCACCGATACGTTTGCCCACTGCGGCTTTTTCTCCAAAGCTATCTAGGATATCATCTTGCATCTGAAATGCAATACCAATATACTTCCCAAACTGATAAATATGCTCTTGATCTTGAGCACTTGCTCCAGCATGTTGAGCTGCCATTTTCATAGCTGCCGCAATCAATACAGAAGTTTTGTACGTGATCATATGTATATATTCATCGATCTGCACATCATCTCTAGATTCGAAATCGACATCTAATTGTTGACCTTCACAAAGCTGAACTGACATCTCGTTGAATGTAGCCATGATATCTGCATAAGCTGGACTATCTGCACATTTCCCAATCAAACCATATGATTGTATGAGCATCAGATCACCTGATAGTATAGCTGTATTTACATCATACTTTTCATGGACGGTAGTTTGTCCTCTACGCATACTTGCATTATCCATGATGTCGTCATGCATCAATGTAAAATTATGAAACACTTCTACCGCAGCTGCCATAGGCAATACAGATTTGACATCGCCACCAAATATCTTGTGTGTATGCAAAAGCATCAAAGGCCTAATCCGCTTACCTCCCAATGACATGATATACTGAATCGGTTCATATAATGTCACAGGCTCCTTAGTTACTAGGATCTGTTCAAAATACGATTTTAGAATATCTGAGTATGCCTGTAATAACTTCATTTAGACGCTTTGAATTATCTTTTTAATAATTTCGGTATCTCCCATCGTGTAATAATGAAGACAAGGAACACCTGCTTTTTTCAATTCTTTAGATTGATGAACACACCACTCTATTCCTGCTTGTTGGATCTTTTCTGCAGTATCTGCTTTGCTTACAGAGGCCACTAGATCATCTGGCATATTTATAAAGAAATTTCTAGGGATAGAGTTCAATTGATACTTCTTAGTCACCGGCTTGATACCTGGCACTATAGGTACATTGATCCCTGCTGCACGACAAGCATCTACAAATTCAAAATATTTCTGATTATCAAAAAACATCTGAGTCACTATATACGAAGCCCCTGCGTCTACCTTATCCTTCAGATACTTCATATCTAAATTTAGATTTGGTGATTCGAAGTGTTTTTCTGGATATCCAGCGACACCAATACAAAAGTTAGTCTTAGCTCCATTTTCGATATTGCAATCTAGATAGATACCATTATTCATATCATTAGTCTGATTGACTAGATCTACTGCATATTTATTGCCTTCTGGATGTGCTTCAAATTTGGTTTCAAACTTTCGAGCATCTCCTCTCAGAGCTAATACATTGTCTATACCTAAGAAAGCTAGATCTATCAATGCATTCTCTGTTTCCTCTTTTGAAAAGCCTCCACATATCAAATGAGGAATAGCTTCTACACCATATCTATGCATAATAGAAGCACAGATACCCACAGTACCTGGACGCTTGCGAATCGCTACTTTTTCATAATAGCCACTTTCTCTTCTATTATAAAGGTATTCCTCTCTGTGGTAAGTTACATCTATAAATGGTGGTTTGAATTCCATCAATGGATCTAAAGTATCAAAGATCGCTTGCATACTTCCGCCTTTGAGTGGAGGTAATACTTCAAAAGACACTAATGTCTCACCTTTATTTTTTTCGAAATGCTCTGTTACTTTCATACCTCTAGCGCCACCGCTGTTTCCTGTTAGAAAATGTATAAGGCAAAAAATATTCCTATTTCTATACCAGCGACAAATCTATCAGATAGGGATGTTAAAGTGTAACTTTTGGATCTTTAATTCTTAGGCCATGAGTTATTGCTAGTGGTGGATATATTGCACGCGCGTTTTTTTTCCTTGTGGAAAAACTCATACAGCAAATTGCTTATTGTACGTGTTGCTGCGTAACACTGTCACAATACGCTGTACGCGCGTTTTTTTCCTTGTGGAAAAAAGCCGCGCTCTACTTATTTCTCTTTTCGCGTTCTTTTTTCTCTTTACTCTTGAAATCTCCATTTCTCCAAGCATCTATGAATTTCTTCCATGCCAAAGGATTGAAGATATTTTGAGGTTTGTATTGTCCTGAATATTGAAACTCCTTAGCCGCAGTGCGCAACTCAAGATTAGAAGTTTCAAATCCGTCAGCTGGAACGGTATGTCTCATATCAGAAAGTACTTCATTAGCAAGGTTTCTCTCTGCTTGACTACGCAATTCATCTGTAATATCTATAGCCAAAAACTCATGAACGAAATGCTCTCTACTAGGCCATGGAAAAATTACCGCTTCTGGAAGCAAATAATCATCTTCTGCCATAATCTGAACGTAGAAATAAAAATCTGTACTCAATGTATCAGGTACCACAAAGTCAACATCGTTAAACCCAATACGAGTAAAACCAATCGTATCTCCTTCTAACGCCACCAATGAGAAATAACCATCATCTATAGAACTCGTACCTCTACTCGTTCCTCTGATACCAATATTTACATACGGCAGTGGAATAACATTTCCATCAGCATCAGCAGTCACTACTTTACCAGAAAACTGTATGGCTTTACGGGTATCGTTTTGTGCGGATACCGTTACACATGATATTAGCACAAATACGGCTAAGGCGATGATTTTATTTATAAAGCTGTTCATAATACTCTGTTGGTGTTCTGTAAGTAGATGCTATCTATAAGACGACTGTTTCCTATAAATCACTCTGTGACGAAGATAAACAGTATTTCTGTCTATATCAATAACATACACTAACTAACGTAAGATAGTTGGTCTTGCCCTCACAGATTCATTCTTTAACAAAGATTTAAAAGCTAAACGTCTAGAGCTTCCTTAAGTACCTCACTCATATGCTTGACATAAGTAAACTTAAGTCCTTTGAGGTACTCCTGCGGAATATCTTCTACATGCTTGCGATTGACTTCTGACATCATGATCTGCTTGATACCGGCACGCTTCGCAGCTAATATTTTTTCTTTGATACCTCCTACTGGTAACACTTTACCCCTCAATGTAATCTCACCGGTCATAGCCAAATGAGGCTTCACTGGCTTATTCAACAATATAGATGTAAGTGCCGTCAACATCGTGATACCTGCGCTCGGTCCATCTTTTGGCGTCGCACCTTCTGGTACGTGTACATGTATATCTGACTTATCTAATATCTCTCTGTCGATCCCTATTTCATCAGCATGCGCTTTGATATAACTCAGTGCTGTAGTAGCGGACTCTTTCATCACATCGCCTAAGCTACCTGTCAATGTCAACTTCCCCTTACCAGGACTTTTACTTGCTTCTATAAATAAGATCTCTCCTCCTACTTGTGTCCAAGCTAAGCCTACTACAACTCCAGGGATAGAATCTGCAACATACATATCTTTATGAAATGGAGAATGCCCTAGTATATCTACTAAATCATCTACCTTAACGCTTACGTCATACTCCTCTTCCATACTCTTATACTTAGCATATCGACGCATCACCTTGGCAATCTGACGTTCTAGAGCTCTTACTCCAGACTCACGACTATACTTCAATACGATTTGTTCAAGTACTTTTTCTGATAGCTTAATATCCTTTGCTAGCAGTCCATTTTCTTTACGTTGCCTAGGGACTAAGTGTTTCTTAGCGATCTGTACTTTCTCTTCCGTAGAGTATCCACTTAATTGGATAATCTCCATACGATCACGCAAAGGTGCCTGTATGGTACTTAGACTGTTAGCTGTAGCGATAAACAAGACCTTCGATAGATCGTATTCTAACTCTAAATAATTATCATAGAAATTAGTATTCTGCTCTGGGTCCAACACTTCTAATAATGCTGAAGATGGATCACCTCTTTGACTTCTACCTAGTTTATCTATCTCATCCAGTATAAATACAGGATTCGAAGTTTCTGCTTTTTTGAGAGACTTAATCAACCTTCCAGGCATAGCTCCAATGTATGTTCGTCTATGTCCACGGATCTCACTTTCATCATGTAATCCACCAAGAGACATACGTACAAACTTTCTATTGAGCGCACTAGCTATAGATTTTCCAAGACTTGTCTTACCCACTCCTGGAGGGCCCACTAGACATATAATGGGTGACTTCATATCGCCTTTAAGCTTTAGTACCGCTAGGTGTTCTATAATTCTCTCCTTGATCTTTTCCATACCAAAGTGATCATCATCTAACGTCTTTCTCACTTTAGCGAGATCATAATTATCTTCAGAATATGTATCCCAAGGAAGATCCAATAACATCTCAAGATAATTTAATGTCACAGAAAATTCGGCGACTTGAGGATTCATTCTCTTCGCTTTAGCCAACTCTTTATTAAAGGTCTTAGCAGTTTCCTCTGGCCATTTCATCTTCTCAGCTCTAAGTGTCAATTCTTTGAGCGCCTCGGACTGTGGATTATCTCCAAGCTCCTCTTGAATTGTCTTCAACTGCTGATTGAGGATATAATCTCTTTGTTGCTTTTCTAAATCACCTCTTACTTTAGACTCTATTTTATGCTTTAGCTTAAGTTTCTTACGCTCTGTTTCCATTACATTGAGAATAGCTTTTGCTTTCTCTTCAGCATCATTCATTTCCAATATCTGCTGCTTTTTAGCGACAGACATATTCAAATTAGAAGCTATAAAATTGAGTAAAAACCCATTACTGCTGATATTGTCAAGCATGAGTTCCGCTTCATTTGGAAGATTCGGAGACAATTTAATTATCTCTTTCGCCGTATCTTTTACACTAGCCATATGAGCATCAAAATGGATATTATTTGAAGGCTTGATATCCGTGATGGCAGTAATCTCTGCCAATAGATAAGGCTCATCTTTGACCATATTATCCAACGTAAATCTCTTGCGGCCTTGCAATACTGCCGTAATACTTCCATCAGGCATATTGATAGTTTTTACCACCTTGGCTACCGTCCCCATATTGTAAAGGTCCTCTTGCGATGGATCCGCTACTTCAGGGTCTTTCTGAGAAATTACTGCAACGACCTTAGTCGTATCCTTTATTGCTTTTATTGCTTCGGTACTCTTATCTCTCCCTATAGAAATAGGAATGATTACACCTGGAAACAATACTGTATTTTTTAATGCAACAACTGGCAATTGATTTCCATACTCCTCCCCTTCCATACTTCCTTCATCATCAGATATCGAAAACATCGGTACTATTTCCGACGAATTTCCTGGCCCTGCTACTTTCTTTATATTGAACATCTATATATATTAGTATCACTCATCGTATTATTACGAAGTGATGATTTATCTTATTAAATGACTCTACCCTAGCTATCTCACATATTATACCATCCGAATAGGATAGCTACAATACTAACATAATGACAGGAAAGCATTGCGAAAGACGGTCATTATGGCATTAATATAGCATTGCCACGCAATACTGACCAAAGCTATATTAGTAAACGTAATAGTCTCCTTTTTTTTTCTTTTTAAAATAATAATCAGATATCTTTGCGAATGGAAAGAAACTTAACATCCCAAGTACTATTTGAAGAAGCGCTAACTTTTGACGACGTCCTCCTCATCCCCTCTTATTCTGAAGTATTACCACGTGATGTAGATATCAGCACTCAGCTGACTACAGACCTGCGTCTCAATGTCCCTATTGTATCTGCTGCTATGGATACTGTTACGGAGCATGCACTTGCGATTGCTATGGCAAAAGAAGGTGGATTAGGATTTATACATAAAAACATGTCTATAGAGGCACAAGCTGCTCAGGTACGTAATGTAAAGCGATCTGAAAGTGGAATGATAATCGATCCTGTTACACTTTCGCAAGATGCGCTGATCAGAGATGCACTCCAGCTCATGCGTGCTCACAAGATCGGTGGGATTCCTATCGTAGATGACAACGAAAAATTAATTGGTATATTAACTAACAGAGATCTGAGATTTGAAACCAATTTTGGTCAATCTGTAAAATCGTTAATGACCTCAGAAAATCTAGTAACCGCGCCTATGGGTACGACTCTAGAGCAAGCAAGAGAAATATTACAAAAGTATAAAATAGAAAAACTGCCTGTAGTTGACAATAACTATAAGCTTGTAGGACTAATTACTTATAAAGATATTTTAAAAGTAGAAAATCACCCTAATTCAGCTAAAGACAGTCACGGAAGATTACTTGTAGGAGCAGCTGTAGGAGTTACCGCTGATACCTTTGAAAGGATATCTTCTCTAGTCGACGTAGGTGTAGATGTTGTCTGCGTAGATACTGCACACGGACATAGTCATGGAGTACTCGAACAAATCAAACGCATCCGATCAGAATTTAAAGACTTGCAAATCATAGGCGGAAATGTAGCTACAGCCGCAGGAGCAAAAGCATTGGCTGATGCAGGAGTCAATGGTGTGAAGGTAGGTGTAGGACCAGGAAGTATATGTACTACTCGAATCGTAGCAGGAGTCGGAGTACCTCAGTTATACGCTATCATGAGTGCGGCACATGGTCTCAAAGGTACAGGTGTACCTATCATAGGAGATGGAGGAATAAGATATACTGGAGATATTGCGAAGGCTCTAGCTGGAGGTGCTAGCACTATCATGGCCGGATCATTATTCGCAGGTACCGAAGAGGCTCCTGGCGAAACCATTTTATACCAAGGACGTAAATTCAAAGTATATAGAGGAATGGGATCTCTAGGCGCAATGGAACTTGGATCTAAAGATAGATACTTCCAAGATGTGGAAGATGATGTAAAAAAACTTGTCCCAGAGGGCATCGAAGGTAGAGTACCATTCAAAGGCACTGTATCTGAAGTAATGGTTCAATATATCGGTGGCTTAAGAGCCAGTATGGGCTACTGTGGCGCAGGGCAAATCGCTCAAATGCTTGGCGCTAAGATGGTGAAAATGAGTGGTGCAGGTATGCTAGAAAGCCATCCACATAATATTACGATCACTAAAGAATCTCCTAATTATAGCCGACGTAACTAATCAGGGTTTTCCATCATGTTGAAAGTATATCTATTGTATAGCTTTACATTACTAGCAAAAAGGTAGTGTGGCGAGCATATATAATAGATCTTTCTATTACTGCTATGCTTAGTATACATTATATTTGGTCGAATACTAACAATACCATACATGAAGAATTTATTGATCATATTAACACTTTGTCTTGCCACAAATGTAATAGCACAACAATCACTCAATATCATAGAAGTGGGCAGCCATGACACAGGCAGTGTAGATTATAATGACGTGTGGGGATATAGTCATGACGGCAAAGAAATATTAGTATACGGAGCGAGAGATAAAATAGCAATTGTAGATGTAACTGATTGTGCTAATCCAATAGAAGAAGAAGTAATCATAGATGGTAACACTACATTCTGGAGAGACTTCAAGGATTACGGAGATTATATCTACGCGGTATGCGATCAAGGGTCTGAAGGCTTAGAAATAATAAGTAAAGACGATTATACTTGGACTCAAAATACGGATGACTTTACTAGAGCGCATAACATTTTCGTTGATCAAGCTAACGCTCGTTTATATGTAGTCGGATTTGCTCAACAAGGGGCAAGTAAGGCGATGATTATCTATGACCTATCATCTACTCCTGAAGATCCACAATTGATGGCAACTATCAATTTCAATAATTTTGATGATAATAATCCGCTATCCAATTGGTATGTACATGATGTGTATGTAAGAGATAATATAGCATATTGCTCTCATGGTGAAATCGGTACATATGGGATATGGGACTTCACAAATGCTACAAGTCCAATATTATTAGGAACGAGTCTAAGCGATGGACTTGGTAACTATAATCATAGTAGCTGGGTAACTCCTGACCTACAATACGCTTATATAGCTGAAGAACTGCCACAAAAAGAGATGACTATATTAGACATAAGTGATGTGTCCGATATACAATATATAGGACAGTTTAGCGATCCTTTACTCAGCGGAGCACCTACTCCACCTAGAGCACATAATCCATTTATTAGAGCTGATCTCCTATACATATCGTACTATCACGATGGTATCAAAGTCTATGATATCACGGATCCTACTCAACCTGTGATAGAAGGATATTTTGATACTTCTGTAGGGCATACTTCTTACGCTGGTTACAGAGGAGCCTGGGGAATTTATCCTTACCTATCCAATGGCTGTATCGGTGTATCTGATATTCAAGAGGGACTTTTATTATTTGAACATAAAGTAGAGACAACGAGCACTATCAGTAATAGCGATTTATTATTTGATGATCCTGCGACTGGACTTATATTTAGAAAAAGTCCTGAAGAATATGCAAGACTAAGATCTGGATCTAATGGAGAGATCGCCGTACAAAGTATAATAGGAATCCCTACTAATCATGAAGACCTTAAAAGATCCAATCTCTACATTGACAATGCATCAAATGGAATTGTATTTACAGTGGCCGGAAATAAAAATTATAGAATGCAAATCAATGATTCTGGTGATATCACTAACACATATATAGGATCCATTGCTCCAACACCAAACCTAAAAGCACAATCTAGGCATCTAGCAATTAATAGCGTAGGTTCTGCACTTATCATGAAATCACCAAATGGCACTTGTTGGAGAATTAATGTTGATACTAATAATATGATTTCTACGGAATCCATTATTTGTCCAAATTAATGATCGTCGTAAAGCTTTATGATGGATACAAGGAATGACCTTTACATTTATATATGAGGCAATAAAATTGTTAAATGGTAATAATTACCTTTACAGATAATAATACTTATGCGTGATGTATATCCGTATAAAAGTCGAGCCGAATGTTCTAGTCAACATTCGGCTCTTTCTTTTAAAATACTGTTGATGATCTCGGATTAATTCCACATATACCAGAATAGGATGTGCACTTTTGCAACAAGATTGATATAATAGATCGATCAATTATTGCTGCTGATTAGCAACAACCTGCGCAGCCTAGAAGACTACAAATAATACTTAATGCTTCCATGATGTATGAAATTTTAAATGGTGAATAAATTAAGCATGAAACCTATTGCATAGATCATACTACTGATAGCAGCGTAAACTAAGAGATGACCTATTTAGTCATCATCGGCCCCAACACCTTTCCAATATGTGAATTCAATGCCTTAGTCTTTATCAAACTAAGACAGCACAATCCTTCTTTATCAGTACAACTAATGAGTGCAAATTTCTCACCTGCGCTGAGATTAAATTTTTTTCTTAGGTCTTTAGGTAATACTAATTGACCTCTATCATCGAAGCTTACAATCGACTCTAATTCGAAGCATGTATCTTCTCCTAATGGGCTACAACATTCGCTCATGATCTTACTATTTTGATACAAGTATATTACAAACATTTAACTATTGTCTGATTATACTGAATTTTCTGATAAATAGGAAAACAGGACAACACATTGAACCCAAGAGTCACTTTCTGGCATTTTCATTTCAAATTATATTTCCGCTTCTATTCCAATTGCCGACAAATACACTGCAAATAGCACTTGTGAAAAGTTCTTCTATGTCCACAGCGACACTTACAGCCTACAATAAGGTCCGAACCCAGACAATTTATTAGTAGTTTTAACAAGTGAACATTGCCAAATACTTAAATGGACATTCTTCACTCATAAATTATGATGCCATGAAAAACACTTTTACGATAGCTTTGCTATTGATCAGCTCAATTATTTATGCCCAAGATTGCGATCCATTTACGGCATCGCACGATCTTATACATGGCAAACTAAAACAAACTGTATTACGCGGAGAGGATGGAAATTTTAATCCACTATATATCAAAACTGGGATTGGTCCAGATGGAGACATGGATACTCGTACTTATGCTCCCCTAGTCTACTCTAGCAATATCTGGGCTGGAGGGTTGACACCAAGTGGAAATTTCAAACTCGCAGCTGGAAAAAGCAATCAACTAGATTGGTGGCCTGGACCGCTAGACTTCAATGGCCTCACTAATACAGATCAATGCTCTAAATGGAATCAGGTATGGACAGTAACTATTGAAGACATACTCGAGGCTAGAGAAATATTTCTTACTGGTGGCCCTTGCGATCAAATGCCGGAAAGCATACTCAACTGGCCAGGAAGAAATAATTCAAATTTATCGTTTCTGACAACAGATCAAGGGTATGCTGACTTTTGGGATACTGGTGGTAATGGTAATTACAACCCTTGTGACGGAGACTTTCCATTAGTTGGTATTAGGGGATGTGAAAGCTTTAATTTCGATGAAATGATTAGATATATTCCTAGCGAATTTTCTTTTTATCTAATGAATGATAATGGCGCAGCACATAATATATCCTTCGCCACTTCTATACAAATGGAAGTACATGTTTATACATTTACTTTTAAATCTCAAGTAGCTGAGGGAGTTGTATTCTTCAAGCATAAATTTATAAATAAAGCAAGTGAAGATATAAGAGAAATGAAATTTGGTCAATGGCTTGACTTCGATCTAGGATGTAGTGAAAATGACAAACTTGCCTCAGATGAAAGTCAACAAATGATCTATGCCTACAATGGTTCTAACGAAGAAGACTGTGGAGAAAATAGCCTTGCCGAACAAAAAGCGTCAGTTGGTTTTAGTTATCTCAAAGGCCCAAGAGGACCATTTATAATCGTAGAAGGGTCAGAAGGACAAGACTCATTAGTACACCCTCCAATTGGCTCAGGAGATTTTGACACTTTAGCAGAGCTTCGAGCAAGCAATGCAATGATACCTAGTAATTGTTTTGACACATCCTCTCCTCCTAATTGTAATCCACAAACAACTACAGATTTTTATAATCTGCTCAACACAAGAAATTTTGATGGAACACCTGCCCTAGATAATAATGGAATGCCTAGCCCATTTATGTATACAGGAAATCCAGCGGATGCCAGTGAGTGGTCGTTATGCACAGATCAAAACATAGCTGAGACAACAGGAATAATGTCAATCGGAAATATACTATTGCAACCACAAGCGACAAATGAAATCATTTCAGCAATATACTATACAGATGATATAAATACTGACTGTCCAGACGATGCCGCCATCAAGTATAAAGATGGTTTGGTGCAAAGTTTGTTTGATAATTGCCTCTACCAACATATGGCTCCGCCGTCACCAGAAATAAGCGTCTTGTATAGTGACACAGGAGTAGATATAGACATATCCAACATTCCGTTTAACTATCGAGAACCTGTATTACAAGCCAACCCAAGCATTCATGAAGATCGTCATTACAATTTTGAAGGAATAAAGATCTATCAAGTAGCCAGCAAAAATTTTGATATGACAGAGCTTACTAATCCTAAGTTGAGCGCATTGGTTTATCAAGGAGATATCAATAATGACATCACAGATATCACAAACTTCCGATCAGATTTTATAGATGCAGATCAGACTTGGCCGGAAGACATTAAAGTGACTGGTGCTAATAATGGCTTAGTTACCGAGTTGTTCTTGACTTATGATTTCATACGAGACCAACCTATCGAACAATCAGATGAACTATATTACGTAGCTATTTCTTACGCATACAACAACTATGAAGATTTTGATCCGATGGGAATTATAGATAATAATGGAAACACCTTTGCTACTGGACAGCAATACCAATATATAGAATCCAACTGCGGACTCAAAACTGTAGCATCTGTAATCAGCGTATCTGGTGTATCATCACCTTACGACGCAGGGCGATATGAGTACATATACAATAATAATACTATCAACATATTCAACATAGAAGAAGACCTCTACCTACAACTCTTATCAATAGACGGAAAATCCCTAGAGCAATGGAATGCAAAAAAAGGAGACAGGTTTACTTCACACAATCTTAGTAAACAGTTAACAAGTGGGATGTACATCCTCAATGCCACAACAACTCATAGTGGACTGAACGGTTCGCATAAATTGGTGGTGACGAGGTAGCTACTAAGAACAGAATTGGGTAATCCTTCACACCCTAAAAAACAAGTGGGCGACATCTTAGGATGTCGCCCACTATTTATTTTTCATTCAAGACTTTAAGCCTTCTAGCTATATCCCTTTTATTCTAGTCCAAAGGTCCGTCGCCATTTGCCCCATGTCAGCATCATCTCTTGGACCGCCTTGTGTCTTAAGCAATTTATAGTTACCGTTAGATTGTAACTCTACAGGAAAATTAAATATAAAGTCTTTTTCCGATATACCTTCTCCACGAAAAGTACCATACCGCATATCATTAATTTGCAGCTTTCCGTCAGATCGTTTCATGACAGTATAGTATCCATCACTAAACCAGACTAACGTTCGTAGTACTTTATCGTTAGTCACATCAGCCTTTAATAAATCATGATTCTTAGGAAACTTAGAAAGCTTGAACTTAGGCTCCTTATCCAGAAATGAATACTGACCGTGGTAATATCCATCTGCTGTCTCCGCCACTCCAGACCACAATATATTATTAAGAATGGAAGGTGAAGTGAAGAATCTAGAGTACTCTATATTTTCTGCGACAAGCGTATCTTTCATAATCTCAGTAACACGATACTTATTATAAAGTGTAAAGCACATATACAGACTACTCAATACTATTCCTGTCCATACCAACTTCCCTCTAATAGGCTTGGACCTATGATAGAAAGCTGCAATGATCAATGGGATTACGAACAACAATGTATATACTGGATCAGCTACTGATATATTACTTATTGCTGCTCTGTAATTAGAGAAAGGTGCGAATAACTGAGTGCCGTAAGCCGTAAATGTATCTAGTATCGGATGCGTAATCAATCCCCAGAAAAATAGCCATTGCCAATCTCTAAGACTTGCCTCAGGCTTAGCGAATGCTGGTCTATTAAATCTTTTATACGTAAAATAACTGCCTCCTGCACCTATCGTAATCCCTATGATCGCCTTGACAATACTAAAGTCTCCGACAAACAAAAACAAAGATGCAACTGCCAATGATAAGGCTATCCAGCCAGCCATACCTAATGGCTTATGAAATCGACTCTCATACATCTGATGGACAAGCCAACCGAATACAAATGCACCTACTATCGAAAATAGAAATGAATGCGATATGCCTCTGTGAAATGCTAGAGAATCAATCTCTGACATCCAAAGATTACCTATGACATCAAGATCTGGAATAGTCCCAGCGATAGCTCCCCATACCATAGCACGGTTACCTACTTTTTTACCTAAGACTGCATCTCCTGCTGCCGCACCAAGTACGATCTGCGTGATACTATCCATTGGCTGATTCTGGTTCTAGTGTATTGATTGCAAATATTTTCACCGCTTTTTTAGATGCTGTCTGTTCTGCGGATTTCTTATTAAAGTCTTCCGCGGTAGAGACTTTCTCTCCATCTACGATTACTGCGACTTTAAATCTATCTCTCTTGTCTAACTTCGTCTTAGAAATCACCTTATACCCTACTTGCTTTCCATGCTTTTGGCACCATTCAAGTAGCATACTTTTATAATTATCATCGGCCTTTTCTAATGCATGTATATCTAAATATTTCATAAGAATACTGCGTATGACGTAGTGCTTAGTTTTATTATAGCCAAACTCTATGTATATCGCTCCTACAAGAGCCTCTAATGCGTTACCTAACATCGAATGACTCATACGACCTTGTGTATACTCGGAGAGCACTACATCTAATCCCATGCGATCTGCAATCAGATTTAAAGTCTTACGTTTTACGATTTTAGACCTCATCTTTGTGAGGAAACCTTCATCTTTACTTGGATATTTTTTGAAAAGATACTCCGCGACAATAGTTGACAGGATAGCATCACCTAAATACTCCAGACGTTCATTATTACCATTATGACCATCACCATTATTCATGGATTTATGGTAGAATGCTAATCGAAATATATTGAGCCTTGCAGGCACAAAACCGATGATCGGCTTAAGTTTTCTAGCAAGATTCTTATCCGGAGAAAAATAGTAATTATATACCTGTCTTATTGGTCTTGTAATGAGCACTAATTAAATTTCTTGAGTATTACTGAACAGTTATGACCACCAAATCCAAAAGTATTGCTAATCACAGCATTTACTTTTCTTTCTTGCGCTACGTTAAATGTAAAATTGAGTTTATTATCTAGTTCTGGATCATCCGTTATATGATTAATCGTTGGTGGTATTACACCATCTCTAAGTGCTACGATTCCTGCTATCGCCTCTACAACTCCAGCAGCTCCTAATAAATGCCCAGTCATCGATTTAGTCGAACTAATATTAAGATTGTAAGAATGGTCGCCAAATACGTTCTTAATCGCTTTAGATTCTGCTACATCACCAAGTGGCGTAGAAGTACCATGCACATTTACATAATCGATATCTTCAGGATTCATTTTTGCGTCTTTGAGCGCACGCTTCATTACATTGGTCGCTCCTAGTCCATCAGGATGTGGTGCTGTCATATGGTATGCATCAGCAGTCATTCCAGCTCCTGATACTTCTGCCAATATGTTGGCACCTCTCGCTTTTGCATGTTCATACTCTTCTAGCACCAATGCTCCTGCGCCTTCGCCTAGTACAAATCCATCTCTATCCTTATCAAATGGACGAGATGCTGACTGAGGGTCATCATTACGAGTTGAAAGTGCCTTCATAGAAGAGAATCCTCCCATTCCAGCTTTGGTTACAGCTGCTTCGGATCCTCCACATATCATTACATCTGCTCTACCATGTTTAATATAGTCATACGAATTTGCTATGGCGTTAGTCGAACTAGCACATGCTGATACTGTAGCATAATTAGGTCCACGGAATCCATACTTGATAGATATAAGCCCTGGAGCTATATCTATGATCAGTTTAGGAATAAGGAATGGGCTATACTTAGGTTCGCCAGTACGTAACGCTGCTTCTTCTATATCTTCTTCGATAGTTTTAAATCCACCGATACCACTTCCCCATATCACACCTACTTCGTCAAGATCAACCTTTTCTAGGTCCAATCCTGACATTTTGATAGCCTCATCAGCTGCTACCATAGCATACTGAGCAAATGGATCCATACGACGAGCCTCACGACGATGCATATGTTCTTCTACCTCAAAGCCCTTTACCTCACAGGCAAATCGTGTTTTGAATAAGGTAGCATCATACCTTGTAATTGGGGCTGCGCCACTCACGCCCTTAAGTAAGGCGTCTGCATATGCCTCATAAGTATTTCCAATAGGTGTCAATGCTCCTATGCCTGTTACGACTACTCTTCTCATATAGTATATTCCTAAGATTAATATAATCAGAGAGCAAAGATAGGTTATATATATAATTACACATGATCTAAGAGTACCTAATTGGTCTTATCAGATGGCAAATTGCCTATTGAGTGCGATAAAAGAATAGAAAATCAATAATTCAACATCAACATTACTATAATCCTTGATAGGTTTAACCTAAGAGAAAGCCAATTCCAGAGCTCTACTTCTAAAGCCTAGATTGCCTTGTATAGCATATTTAGTAATGTTCGCAGTCATCTCACCACTGTTTTTCAAATTAGAATGAAAAAACGCACTTTCGAAAGGTCCTCTACCTGCTATTCCGTACAATTCTAATATTGCTCTCTTAGATAATTTGGTATAGTATCCGATTCCGAGTTCAGTCATACTCCCTTATCCTGAGTTTCTTTCTATCGATGAAGCAACAAAATCATTACCTTGACTATAATCGGAATAGGAATTATTAACATTCATATGATTGAGCATTACCCCAATATTATTTGTGACAGCATATAATACTTGAAAATCCTGCTTGTTGTCATGGCCTCGAAATACTTGAAGGGCTAGATCTCCCTTCTTCTCCATTAAAGGCACATTATGAGTATTAGGAGCGCAATAAACTGGACTACAACTCTTAAGTCATAAAGAACCTAACAACATCGAAATGACAATTTTCATATGATTGATAAAGCTTTCTGTTTGATTACAACAAATATCATGAACACTAAAGTCTATATTAGGAATATCGTTAACAACCAATTCCCATTGCAGGAACACCAATGCAATACAACTTTTCAATAAAACTTAGGAAACTATGCAACTATTAAAAGTTTCCTGCGTTTCTTTGCGCTATGAGTCTAAAAGAAAAAATATTCCTAACCACTTTTGATCTCTTTCTCAGATATGGAGTAAAGAGTGTAAGTATGGATGATATCTGCAGAAAATTGGGTATCAGTAAGAAAACCATTTATACGGTTATCGAGAATAAGAAAGACCTAATTGAGAAAATCATACAACTACATATCACTAGGGATGAAGAAGACATCATTGCTATCACACAAAATTCGGATACAGCTGTGGACGAGATGTGCAAGATCGGAAGACATGTCATTAAATTTTTAAAGGAAATGAAACCTTCTTTGATATATGATCTACAGAAATACTATCCTACAGCCTGGAATATGATCCAAAATCAACATTATGGATTTATCTATCGCACGATCAAAACAAATATAGAAAGAGGTCAAAAAGAGGGGCTGTATATATCATCTTTTGATTCTGATATAATTGCCAAACTCTATGTGGAAAAAACGCATTGCATAGCAGATGAAGAAAATTTTCCTTCTTCAAAATTCAGCCGACCTCAGCTATTTGAGCAACTCTTTAAGTATCATATGAGAGGGATCAGTTCAGAGCAAGGACTCAAACTCTTAGCAGATATAGAAATTTAAATTCACATCTACGACAATCATAAATCAACTATCACATGAAAAATTTACTACTCATCTTGCTATTAACCACTGGTCTTTCCCAGCTACAAGCGCAAGATCAGTTCTCTCTAAAGGAAGCAGTAGGTTATGGTCTTATTCATCATAATAATATGAAGATGAATGATCTAGACTACCAATCAGCAGAGCAAACGATCAAAGAGTTTAAATCTATCGCCATGCCCAAGGTCAATGGTGGCTTAGACTATTCTTACTATCTAGCAACTCCAGCACAGCCTGTGGAAGATTTTATATCTCCATCAGTGTATGGTGTTCTATTTCAAGAGGGTGTAATACCTGAGAAAGACTTGGGAGATCCTGAGACTTTTGAGTTTTCATTTGTTCAACCTAATGTGCTCACAGCGAGCATAGGAGCGAGTATACAACTATTTGACGGAGGATATCTCTACGGACTCAAAGCTGCGAAACTGTACAAAAGTCTCGTAAAAAAAGAACGAGTACAAAGCGAACAAACCATCATCACCAATGTAACTAAAGCGTATATGTCCATCCTCATCGCTGAGAAAAACAAAGAGGTGATCTCACAGAATATCAAGGTCGTAGAAAAATCTTTATCTGATATCAAAGCAGTATATGAAAGTGGATTTGCTGAATCTCTAGATGTGGATAGAATGCAATTATCATTAGAAACTTTGCAAACTCAAATCGGAAACTTGGATCAGATGATTCAACTCAGTTACAATGTGCTAAAATTTCAAATGAACTACCCTATTGATCAAATGATAGAAGTCACAGATGATCTAGAAAGTATGGTAGATCAAATTACTATAGATGAAATCTCACTAGAAGGACCTATCGATATGAGCCGAAGAGCTGAATTTGGCATATTAGAAGTAGGACAACAACTCAACGAACTTGATTATAAAAGAACAAAAGCTGGATACTTACCTACCGCCAACGCCTTTGTAAATCTACAAGAGTCATTACAGCGAACTAATATATTTGATAACGATGAAGCTGGATGGCTACCTACAGCTGTGGTCGGTGTAAATATAAAAGCACCTATCTATGATGGAGGTTTGAAATCAGCTCAGATGCAAAACATCAAACTCAAAATGATGAAAACTGACTTACAAAAGCAAGATCTTCAGAACCTCATCACATTACAAGTAAGAAACTCGCAGAGATCAATCCTTAATGCAAGAAACACAGTGAACAACAGCAAAAAAAATCTTGAGCTTTCTCAAAAAATATTTGATAAAACAAGAATCAAATTTAAGGAAGGTGTAGGATCGAGTATAGAAGTCACACAAGCAGAATCTGATCTATATCAGGCGCAAGGCAACTATATCAGTGCATTGTATGATCTATTAAGCGCTAAGACAGATTACAACTTAGCCATCGCTAAAAACTAAACCGACTAATCAAAAAATACTATTTAGGTTGTATTCCTAAGAAATAGCTTACTAAGCTGTGATTAATCAAAATAGGAATAGTCCATATAGAATATAAAACAAATCAAAAATGACGAAATACATCATCACAATAATCACCATTTCCCTGCTTTTGGTAGCATGCCAGCCACAACAAGACGAGTTGACTATGAAGCGTGCAGAACTAAAAGAAAAAACAGCATTATTAAGGACGCTTCAATCTGAAATAGATATACTTCATGAAGAGGTGGAGACATTATCTCCTGAAAAAAAGCGTGATAGCGTAATGGTCGAAGTAAGCCCTTTAGCCATTCAACCATTTAGCAGAAAAGTAAATATTCAAGGTTCAGTAATATCGGATGAAACGGTGTATGCTTCTAGTGAAATGGGAGGACGTATACTCAGTGTCAATGTAAAGGAAGGTCAACAAATATCAAAAGGCGCTCTAGTAGCTACAGTAGATATGGAAACCATACAGCTGCAAATCAACGAGATGCAAACTACTCTTGATTTAGCAAATACCGTGTACGAAAGACAGAAGAAACTTTGGGATCAAGAGATAGGATCAGAAATACAATACTTACAAGCTAAAAACAATAAAGAGAGACTGGAAAAATCGCTAGAAACGATGCGCAAGCAACTATCTAAGAGAAACATCTATGCACCGATTACTGGAGTGGTCAATAAAGAATATGCATCCGCAGGTGAAGTAGCTGGACCAGGAACTCCGATAGTCGAAATACTAGATAGTCGTAAAATAAAAGTTAAGGCCGATGTACCTGAACAATATTTAGCTACGATCAAAAAAGGACAAAAAGTGAAACTCTTTTTCCCTGCGCTTAATAAAGAAGTTGATTCGAAGGTTTCTCTTATAGGAGCTTCGATTGATCCTGCGAATAGAACATTTGAAATCGAAATGAACCTTAATAACTCTAAAGGAATATATAAGCCTAATCTACTAACAGAAATAGAGTTTGTTGACTTCACTAAAGATGAAGCGATTGTAATTCCACTAGAGCTACTACAAGAAGAAGTATCTGGGAGAAAATACGTCTATGTATCTAAAAAAGACAAAGATGGAAGAGATATAGCTACTAAAGCATATGTCACATTAGGAGCCAGTTACGAAGGTTCAGTTGTGATAGAAGAAGGGTTATCTGCAGGAGATAAAATCGTCACTGTTGGTGGACGTAGTCTTGTAGCTGGAAATTACCTAGCTCCAAATATGTAAATCGAATTTCTAATAACCATAGCATTACAACAATGAAAAAGAAATTAAAAGAATTCGGTTTATCATCCTTAGCTATTGATAATGCTACTAGTGTATTTCTAGTTGCATTTATGATATTGCTATTTGGATTACAATCGTACCAAAAAATGCCGAAGCAACAATATCCAGATGCTTCGATGCCTACCATATTTGTCAATACTCCACACTTTGGAAACTCAGCAGAAGAGATAGAAAATCTTATCTCTAGACCTATAGAACAAGAACTCGAAGGTGTAGAAGGAATTAAATCTGTCAACTCCACATCGATACAAGATTTCTCTGTGATCGTAGCAGAATTTGATGCATCTATGGAGATGAGTGAAGTACTCCGCAAGACTAAAGATGCTGTAGACAAAGCTAAAAGTGAGCTACCGTCAGATCTTGAGCAAGACCCAGAAATACTAGAAATAAACTTCAGTGAAATACCTATTGTGACTGTCAATGTATCTGGAGATTATTCGCCAGATGATCTTCGTGCTTACGCAGAAAAACTAGAAGATAAAATCGAGCTCATCAAAGAAGTATCAGAGGTACAGATGCGAGGTGAGCAAGAGAGAGAAATGAAAATAGATGTTGATCTTAATAAGATGCAATCTCTCAAAGTTTCATTCACAGATATAGAAAATGCTGTGAAGTCTGAGAACTTAACCATGTCTGGAGGTGAAATTGTGCAAGGAGGATTTCGTAGAGCAGTACGTATCGTAGGACAATTTACAAGCGATACAGAGCTTGCGAATATTATCATAAAATCCGAGAAGCAAAGACCCATCTACCTTAAAGATATCGCTACAGTAGTATATGGTTATAAAGAAAGAACTAGCTATGCCAGATCTGATGGGTATCCTGTAATATCATTAGATGTAATCAAGCGTAAAGGAAAAAATCTACTTGCTGCGGCAGACGAACTTAAGATCGTAATTGATAAAGCAGTAAAAGAATTGCCTTCCGATCTTAAAGTCAGCTTATTTAATGACCAATCTGTAAACACAAGAAATGAAGTAAGCAATCTAGAGAACAGCATCATCTCTGGTGTCATCTTAGTTATCTTAGTATTACTCTTCTTCCTAGGATTACGTAATGCATCATTTGTAGGGATTGCGATACCTCTATCTATGTTAATGGGTATACTGTTCTTATATGTATCAGGTACAACTATGAATATCGTAGTATTATTCTCTCTCATACTTGCTCTAGGGCTCTTAGTGGATAATGGTATCGTGGTGGTAGAAAACATCTATCGATATATGCAGGATGGATACTCTGGTACAGAAGCGGCCAAATATGGAACAGGAGAAGTAGCATGGCCCATTATAGCTTCTACAGCCACAACGTTAGCTGCTTTTCTACCTTTAGCCTTTTGGCCAGGAATAATGGGTGAGTTTATGAAATTTATGCCGATCACACTTATGTTGGTTCTTGGGTCATCATTATTTGTAGCCTTAGTGATCAATCCGGTATTGACGTCTAGATTTATGAAAGTAGATGAGCAAGCCGACGAAAGAGCAGAGTATCTAGCTAAGAGAAAAAATGTTATAATTGGAATCGTCATCATGTTGCTCATGGCTGTTGCTGGTCATATAATCAGAGTAGAATGGATCCGTAACCTTATGGCTATAGCCGCTGGAATTAGTGCGCTCAACTTCTTTGTATTGAGACCAGGCGCATTTGCATTTCAAAATGGTATGATGCCGAGACTTGAAAGAATCTACAATAGGTTTGTCACTTTCGCATTGGATGGAAAGAAACCAATAGCTTTTTTCTTAGGAACATTCGTACTTTTAATTGCCTCATTCATCCTGTTTGGAATCAAGACTCCTAAGGTGACTTTCTTCCCTTCAGCAGATCCTATTTACATCAATACATTCGTAGAATTACCACTAGGAGTAGATATAGAAAAGACAAATGAAATCACCAAAGAAGTCGAAACGAAGATACTGCAGATACTCGAAAAGAACGAGCAAATCGTAGAAGCGGTATTGACACAGATTGGAGAGAATACATCTGATCCAAATCAACCACCGGAGCCAGGACTAACACCACATAAAGCTCGTATCACAATTAACTTTGTACCAACGCAAGAAAGAGGTGGTGTATCTACTAGAGAAATACTTAATGAAATACGAAGCAGCATAAAAAACTATGCAGGCGTAAAAATATTTGTCGATAAAAACGCAGATGGACCACCAACAGGTAAGCCTATCAATCTAGAAATACGTGGAGATAATATAGATACACTCGTTACACTTACAGCTAGAGTAAAAGCATTTATAGACAACCTACCTATCAAAGGTATCGAAGGGCTCAATGCAGATGTAAATATCGGTAAGCCAGAATTACTGATAGATATTGATAGAGCTGCTGCTAGAAGATATGAGCTATCCACCTATAGTATCTCAGATGCATTGCGTACCTCAGTCTTTGGTAAGGAAGTAAGTAAATACAAAGATGGAGAAGATGAGTATCCTATTATGCTTAGGCTATCCGAACAATATCGTAACGATGAAAACAAACTGATCAATCAAAAAATTACATTCCGTAATCCTGCGAATGGTCAAATCGTACAAGTGCCTATGTCAGCAGTAGCCACATTTAACTACTCGACTACTTATAGTAGTATCCGAAGGTTAGATGGCCAACGTGTCATTACACTTAGCTCCAATCTCCTGGATGGATATAATGCCAATGAGATTGTAACTGCATTACAAGATCAGATGAGCGAATTTAATTTCCCTGATGGATACACATATGAATTTACTGGAGAACAACAGCAACAAGCTGAAGACATGGCATTCCTTGGGGGGGCCTTATTACTTGCTGTTTTCTTGATATTTATTATTCTAGTTACGCAGTTCAACAGTATTATCAGTCCATTCATAGTGATACTGTCTATTGTATTTAGTCTAATAGGTGTACTCCTTGGTTATGTAATTACAGGCAGTACTATCTCTGTAATATTTACTGGAGTAGGTATAATATCTCTCGCTGGTGTCGTTGTAAACAATGCTATTGTACTGATAGATTATATCAATTTATTGGTCAGAAAAAAATCAGATGAATTAGGGTTAACTACTACGGATGATTTACCGTATCACGAAATAAAGGCGAGTATCATCGAAGCTGGAGGGACAAGATTAAGACCTGTACTGCTTACAGCAATTACGACGGTACTCGGACTGATACCACTTGCTCTTGGAATCAATTTTAACTTCTTTACCTTAGTCTCAGAATTAGATCCACAATATTTTTCTGGTGGAGACAACACTGCGATGTGGGGACCGATGGCATGGACCATCATATACGGATTAAGCTTTGCTACCTTCCTTACACTAGTCGTAATACCTGTTATGTATTGGTTGGCTTATAGAACGAAGATGTTGTTTGTAAAGAGAAAAGCAGCTACACAATTGAAGTAGTTTCTTAGCAAAATATATTTTCGGAAGGCTTTCACTTATTGAGTGGAAGCCTTTTTTTTTGTATCTAATTTATTTTACTAATAACCAAATCTATTGAAAATTTACCTTCAAACACTTCTACCCACCTATCTTTTAGCAGTTGAGCATGAAAATCAATCATTTTTAACATGTACTAAACTAACACACTATTGGTCTTAACAATGAAGTGATTTAAAAACTAGTGTTAAAGTTAGTTGTAAGTGCTTGTTTTTCAAGATGAGGCAATTTTTGAAATTCATAGTCATAGCTATGGGTTGATAAAATGCTGAAATATTGAGAATCAATGACTTGCTAATCAATTAACAATACGTTCTTCAATCACTTCAATGTCAATTTTAACACATCTACTTATCACTATAAGTTAATATAGACGTAAAATTCCCTTAGGTACTTAATATATAATAATCGACGTCTTTCCGAAAAGGTCTAATTAGTTACATGAAAATAGTATTATTGCATTATTCATCTTTGGGTTGGCCCCAAATAAACGGCAAATAATATCGCATTAGACGAAGAAATATTAAGATCCATACGTATAGGCGGAAAAGCTAGAAGAGATGCGATAGAAACCCTATTTCATGCTCACCAAGGTATGATGCATACGATCAAAACCAGACTCAACATGTCTTCCGAGTTAATTAAAGACGCGTATGCAGACTCGATATCTACTATCATTTGGAACATAGATACTCAAGTATTTAAAGGTGATTCCAAACTCAGTACCTACCTTTATAAAATATTATATAACAAATCAGTGGACCTTTTGAGACATAGTTCGACTTATAAAAACGAAGCCTATGTAGAACTAACTGATGATATTCCTCAAGAAGCCACTTCTGACATTTCTCGGCAACTAGAAATAAAATTAGATGTTGAAAAAGTGAAAGAAGAAATTCTACAATTAGGAAATCCTTGTAATGCCATAATTTTAGACTGGGCTTACTGGGGTTATAGTATGGCGGAAATCGCTACTCGGAATGGTATTGAGAGTGCGGATAAAGTGAAAAAGAAGAAATACAATTGCCTGCAAAAATTACGATCTTTATTGAAGTCTAAAGGAATAGAATAATTATGGAAAAGAATGAAGCTGTTTTCGAAGCTTACTTTTCGGGTACATTATCAGAAAAGGAAATTCAGCAATTCAATGCTGAACTGGATTCTAATATGAAATTTCAAAAAGAATACAACTTTTTCCTGTCCGTAAAAAAAGCTGCTGCTAACATTGAACGCGATAATATGCGTTGCAAATTGAAGGCCGTCAACTTAGAAGAATCCATCGAAAAACCAACTAGAAAAACAAATTCCCCCAATACTGTCAAAAATACTATTTCCTGGATTATAGGAGTGGGAATCATCTTATCCATCATCTATGTTATTTTTCAAACTCTCAGCAACACAAATGAACCCGCGAAATTGTATGCCTCCTATTTTGACATATACCAAGTACAATCAGCTAGAGGTACAGATACTGATCCAATAAAAACAATGTACAGTGAAGGCAATTACAAGGGTTTTATTTCGAAGGTGAAAGCCATTGATAAATCACCAGAAGTCAATATGATGTTGGCCAATGCATATATTCAATCTGATGCATTTACCTTGGCCCAAAATACATTATTACAAATTACGGATGAAAGCGCTTTACGAGATCAAAAGTACTGGTATTTGGGACTACTTCAATTGAAACAAGGTCATAAAGTAGAAGCAATTTCGTATTTTCAACATTTGCAGTCAATCAGTCAATATAAAAAATCTCAGATCGAAGATATTCTATTAAAATTAACAAAGAAGTAATTTAGTAAAGCATTATTAATTTCCTCGTAAGCCTTTGACTATCACCACTTCAGTATTTCACCAACCCATAGCTAAAGCTATTAATTTTAAAAAATCCTTCACCTATAAAACCACAAACCGACTATTAATTATCACAATAGCTCTTAAATCATTTCCAATCAAAATCCCCTTTTTGTGAATTTTCGCTCCTTTGTATTAGTTCTTAACTTCCTGTTTGCAATTGTTTACGCGGCATTCAGTCAGAACAATGTTGATCAGTTATTTAAACAAGCAGAATCATTTGCTAATAATCGCGATTATGAAAAAAGTAATGATCTTTATAATGAGATTATAGCTAGCTACACTAAAGTCGAAAATTGGTTAAAATACTACGAAACTCGATATGCTATAACGTATAATTATATAGATCTCTATCAATTTGAGTTAGCAAAATTAGAAATTGAAGAAGCAATTCAACATTTTGAGAGAAACTACAAGGATACGTTCGATATCATACAGCCACGACTGTATCATGCCGCTGGTAAAGTGTATCTAGAACTGCACCAATATGAAAAAGCGATCACAAACAATAGATTAGCTATGCAGTATTATCAGCAAGTCACTGACAATACACAGCGGATGAAGTATACAAGCTACATGTATAACAATATAGGGGCGGTATATAAGCGAAAACGATCTATGGATAGTGCTTTAGTATATTTTAAAAAAGCACTCCCACTAAAAATAGAATCCCTTGGTAAAAACTCTAATAGTACATTACGTACTATCAAATCCATTGCTGGAATTTATCAAGATTGGGGACAACTGGACAGAGCCATAGAAACACAAACGATCGCGTTGGATGGCGCACTCGAAGAAGGCAATTTGGACGCAGAAGCTAAAGCGTACAATGGCTTATCACAAATGTATCAGCGCAAGAAAGATTACGAGTCTGCCAAATTGTATATATCAAAGTCCATGGAAATCTATAAATCAATGGGCTCCGAAAACCTTATAGATGTAGCACATAGCTATCATCAAATGGGCAATGTCCTTGAAGCCGAAAAGGCACATCAAGAATCAATAGAATGGTACTCAACTGCTAAAAAAATGTATCGTGAAATTCATAATGGCAAACCAAGTTATCCAGAAGGAAATTCGACAATGACCCTAGGCAAAGCTTATAACTTTTTAGCAGAACAATTAGAAGCCACATCCCTTGACATTGATGGTAATACTGCGGAAGTTCGAAAATTAAGAGCCAAAGCATTAGAATACTATGAAGAGAATGAACAAATATATACAGCTTCTATTTCGAAAGACCATGCACGCTGGATCGAATTATGGTTGAGTAAAGGCGTTTGTCTTATAGAAAATCTTGATACACTGGGTGCAAATGAATTATTTCAAAAAGCTTATGACCGAGCGTACTTAGCGGCTCCCAACAAGAGCTATGACCGCTCCTTAGCCTGTCTAAACTTAGCACGCACGACGAAAAACATACCCAAAGCATTGGATTTATATCAGCAAGGACTATGGGAACTCTCCAACGGATGGGAGTATTCTTCCATCGATGACAATCCCACTGCTGAGCAAGTGTTTTATGAAGATTGGTCTGTTCAAATCATGTACAACAAGGCTGAAAGAATTCGACAATTGGCTCTTTCACAAAAGGATCCCAAATTGCTACTTTCAGGTATCAAAAGCATCAATGCAGCCGACAAATTACTTGCCGAATCGAGAGCCTCATTTTTAACTACCTCGGCTAAGATCTTTCTTGGTAGAAAAGGACACGATGTATACTCAAAAGGAGTAGAATTATGTTATGACCTTAAAAATCAAGAAGCTCAGGCTTTTGAGTTTATTGAAAAAGATAAGGGATTGGTGCTATTAGAAGCTTTACATTCTGGCAATCGAATTCATGATGTCATGGTTGCCGATAGTATATCTAATAAACTCCAGCGTATTTCATCCAAGATTGCAGAATTAACGGCGAATCAAAATCAATTTAAAAACAGCGAAAAATTGTCAACTATAGGTGCTGAAATTTTTGATTTGGAACAGGAGAGAAAAGCAATCAAAGCATTAATTAAAAAGCAATATCCTATCACCTCTCGAATAAGCGAACAAAGCCAAATCAGAAAACTAGAAGAGGTGCAAGAAAAGCTATATGAAAATGAAGTGATATACGAATATGCTCAGAGCGACCATCATCTATACATCTTAAAAATTGCAAAGAGCAGTAGCCAACTTTACAAAGAAGACATACGCAACTATACAAAAGAACTTGACGAATTACTAATGTTAATTTCAGACGAAGATATTGCTATAAACAAAAGTAATTCGCCAGAGGTATGGAATAAATTTCAAAAGCTTTCTCACCACTTATTCCAAATATTATTACCAGACTATTTACATGAAGATTTATTGATTATTCCTGATGGAAAATTAAATTATTTGCCTTTCGAACTGCTTTTAACCCAACCTTATTCAGGAGAGCAAATTAATTATAGTCAGCTACCCTACTTACTAAAGACAGCGATAATTAAATATGCATTTTCGAGTACTTTGCATTATGCTTATGTAGACAACAAAAGCGATTCGCAAGGTAATCTATTGGCTATAGCCCCATCATATCCAGCAAGTCCATCAGGTATATTAGCAAGTAGATCAGGTTTCACTTCCTTAGCTCATACTGAAAAAGAAGCCAGTTCTATTAGTGAAATTATGAATGGTGAATATCTATTCGATAAAGAAGCTACAGTAGAAAACTTTAAGGAAAGAGTGAGTGATTATAAGATATTACACCTCGCTATGCATGCCTATACACATGATAAAGATCCTATGTTATCTGGAATGGTGTTTTCGAAATCCAAAACAGACAACATCTTACATGCTCATGAGCTGTACAACATGAATATTCCATGCGACTTAGTGGTTCTGAGTGCCTGTAACACAGGTCTAGGCCAATATCAAGAAGGCGAAGGAGTTATGTCTTTAGGAAGAGCGTTTCGACATGCTGGAACGAATAATATCGTTATGAGTTTATGGCAAGCCCATGACGAATCAACGAGTAAAATCATGGAAGGATTCTATAGAAATCTCGGCAATGGTGAGCATAAAGCGAAGGCATTGCGAGATGCCAAAATCAGTTACCTTAATTCGAGTAGCCATGCCTTTCCATATTTCTGGAGTTCCTTTGTATTACTGGGCGATGATAAACCATTGGATATTTCAAGTAATGATCATACTTGGCTCTATACATGTTTAGCGGTTGTACTCCTTTTTCTTATTGTCAGATTCTATAAGTTTAAAAAATCTAACGACTAGAGTGATTCGCGTTCAGCGTTACCATTGAACTTCAAATGCCTCATGTCCTTGTCTACACTAGTAGCAAGCCAAAAAATCATGTTACGCAACACCTCAAATTTACCACCCAATAGCTTTTAGTAGGTGGTATTTAATTCAGCGACTCCTTTGTTACTCTCCACCAAAAAGCCTCGTGATATTCACCTTCATGTATAGCTAGCGTTTATTTTTTTTGAATAAAGTCAAAATTAAGCGGACCTATTGAATTTTACTTCGACTAATTCATCTAAAGGAAGTAATTCTTTAAAATATTACGCAAAAACCAAAATCTCATATAATGAGACGCATAAGCCCAAAACCAAACTATAGCGACAGTAAAGTGGAGACCTTACTGCCCTATAAAAGTAAAATCAAATTTATTTCCTCTAAAGGAACCTGCATAGTCTCAAAAAACCAAATAGACTATATACGATCTGAGAGCAACTACTCTACAGTGTACTTAACTAAGGGTACTCAGATCGTATGCTGTAGGACACTTAAGGATATCAGCAGCAAACTCCTCAAGACAGAGTTTATTCGCGTCCATGCTTCTTATCTTGTCAACCTTTCGAGAATAGTATATATCAATTCGGATTACTCTCTACTCACTCTTAGTAATAAAGATACCATCCCTATCTCCAGATCTAAAAAGGCTGCACTAAAAACCATTATTCAGCAGATTATCGATTAGTACTAATTAACTCTTTTAAATAGTATAAGAAAACCAAATACCCTTACCCAGCAATTGAAACATCATGAAATCAATCTTTTACAAACTAACATTACTAAGTATCATTAGCATATTAACGTGCTCTTCTGCTAATGCCCAACTATTTGGTGAGTCATTAGATTTTACCACAAATGGAAATTCATATGTCCAACTATCAGGCGACAATGATTTCGGCAAAGTGAGCAACTTACAAGGTGAGTTCACTTTCGAAGCTTGGGTGCTTTCTGAAGGGTCTAAGACATGGAGTAGAGTATTTGATTTTGGAGATAGCACTAATGATTTTATCATATTTACTACTAAATCTTCCAATAACAACGAATGCGAATTTTCCTTCAGAACTGGTGGTGGATTCACGCACAGAGTTCATGGCGGAGTTTTCCCAGAAGGATGGACACATGTAGCCTGTACACTAACTAGTAATGGTCAAGCTACCATATATCTTGATGGAGTAGAAAAGGGAACTACCGATTGGAATAAATCAATAAACGACATTGTAGGTACGACTAAAAATTATTTAGGCAAATCTCTTTTTAACCATGATCCTTATTTTGAAGGTAAAATGGACGAAGTAAGGGTTTGGAAAGAAGCTCGTACACAAGCAGAAATTCAAGACTGGATGAATTGCGAATTGACTGGCGACAATGAAAATTTGATTGGGTACTTCAAGATGAATCAAGGTCTTTCTACAGGGCCTAGCACCTCAGATAATTTCGTTAATAATTTCGGTAAGTTATCCAGCCAAGATGGTATCCTATACAATTTTTCTCTTGCTGGTGATAATGGAAACTGGATCAATGAATCTCCTATGGCGAGTACAGAGTTATCACAAAACTGTATAGAATTCGATGATGCAGATGGAATCAAAGTAACATCAGAATCTAATTTCGATTATTCGGATGCACATACATTCGAGGCATGGATCAATCCCAATAAAAATGATGGATATAGAATTATTACGACTAAGGCAAATTCTTCTTTAACCGATTATCCATTCTATATGGACTACAATGGGAGTACTTTATTCTGGGGTCAGCGAAGTAGCACTTTTCATAATTGGGCAGCAGCTTATAATGCTATAGACATAGGAAAGTGGCAGCATGTTGCAGGTGTGACTTACGAAATAAATGGAGGTGTAAAAAATGAAATTTATGTCAATGGATTACTCTTAGGCGAGGCATTCCATCCCAATCAACAACTCACTCAAAATAATAGTCCAGTGACGATTGGTTGGGTAGAACAAAACTTTCGATTCAATGGCAAGATGTCCAACATTAGATATTGGAATAAAAGAAAAAATCCATCTGAACTAATTAAAAATATGTCTACACAATATGCTTCTGATACGGAAGGCTTAGTAGCGCAATTCAATACATTTGATCATATAGAGTCTTCGCTAATAGATAATGCAGGAGGTAATGCTACAACCAATATCAGAACTCCTGACTTCTCCAACGATCCGTGTTTTGTAAGATTTATACAGCAGCCAGAGGACAAAGTATTATCAATAACTGGAGGTGATATGATCACATTCGCAGCTCAAGTAGAAGAGTGTAACGCACAAAATATTAACAGCTATCAATGGCAAAAAGATGGAGTAGATATTACTGGTGCGGTAAATCAATCTTACACCATAAATACAGCTACGATTTCTGACTTAGGAGATTATACCTTAGTGGTCACTACTTGTGGAAATACGTACATTTCTCGCAAGGCAAGACTGAGTTCTCTCAATCCAGGTACACAATTAAACTTTGATGGTAATGATGACTACATGACTTTCACTGAGACGGTATCAGGAGAATCAGCGTATACAATAGAAACATGGGTAAGATTCAATACGCCACCCACTAACCAAAACATAATTGTACTATCAAATAGTGAAGGTCCTGAGAGTTTCTTTACCAATCAAATAAGAGTTAATCCTGATGGATATGCTGAACATAGTATATTCGATGTTGGATCCGGAACTAATACTAGGACGGTCTCACACCCAGAAAAATTAATCGCTAATAAGTGGTATCATATAAGAGCTACTGCAGTCGAAGGTGGTAATATTTCTATTAGTATTAATGGTGTTATTTCTGATGATACATCACCATGTATAAATTTTGCAGATGGAGATATTTATTATGTGGGTCATCCAGCTTGTGGCCATAGTTGGTTAGATGGAGATATAGATGAAATCCGTATTTGGAGTATAGATACAGATACTTACAACGATCCAGAATTACTCTCAGAACCCGCAAACCTCAAACACTATTTCAATTTTAATAAAGGAGTAGCCAATGCTGATAATTCTGGCCTGACTTCAGATTTATTAGATCCTTTTTCTGCACCGAGTAATACTGCAACGCTTTCTAATTTTAATTTTAATGGAGCCGAATCTAATTGGATTACTTGCGGACCCTTCGAGGCTAACGAATTAGAGAATTCACTTTCTAATGTAGCTAGATTTATTGGAGAAGAAGCAATTTTAGGTGTCTATCCATCAGGACTCACTGGTGACGAAACTTACCAATGGTATAAGGATGGAGAAGCCATCCCAAATGCTACCAGTAATCAGTTAAGTTTTGCGGATCTCAAACCTTCGGACGCAGGTAATTATAATGTTATTATGCAAAGACCTAATGATTGCCCAGCGGTAAGTAACGAGAGTAATGTGATCGTATATGGCTCAGGTGAAGTGCTCAATTTTGATGGTGTAGATGATTATGTAACTATCGATGTAGACGATTATGCTGATGATCCATTTCTAAATGATTATCAAAGGACAATATCTCTTTGGGTAAAGTTAGAAGGAGACGTAGGTCTACAAAATATATTACAAGCAACTGATGCTTCAGGACCAATGTCTACGGTAACAAATCAGATCTACACAGATGCAGACGGTTATTTATCTTACTATGGATCTCCTACCGGTACACTTGATGGTATCCAATTTAAATCTGACTTCCAATTTGAAGCAAACAATTGGCACCATATAAGTCTTATCATGGAAACCAACGATGGTTTGTTTGAATTCTACGTAGATGGTGTTTTACTTCCAGGAGCTTTTCCAAGTACAGTAGCTTGGTCCGGTGTGACGCAGTATTATATAGGTTCTAAAGGAATCTCAATTGTCGATGGTGTGACTACAGTACTCAATCCTCTGCAAGGAGAGATAGATGAACTAAAAATATTTCATAGAAAATTATTGCCTCAGGAAATAGATGACACCAAAAATTTTGAATGGTACTCACAAGAGGCCATGAACTGTGCATGTCAATATGCGGACCCTAAGCACTACATCAAATTTAATCAAGGGCTTGCGGATAGTGACAACACTAACCCAAGCATTACCAATATTCCTGATTTTATGTCTAGTACGGAGTATAGATTCAATACGGTGAAGATGCACAACTTCGATCTAGAAGGTCCAGAATCCAACTGGTCAGATTGTAGTCCAATCAAGGTGCCAGAAGTTTTTGCATTTTACGCTACTGATTTTCCCTATGCTGGTCAAGATGTAAGCTTTAGCACTCAGGCTAATACAGATACCAGTCTACTTACGTATCAATGGAGAAAAGATAGTGTCAATATCTTGGGAGCTACCACTACTAATCTAATATTACCTAATTTTACTTTTCAAGATTCTGGATATTATGATGTGATTGTCTCCGACTTTTGTGATCCCAAATTCATCGATACACTCGGAATATTGAGTCCAACACCAAACTGTTTCGATGACTTCCTAACTGAAGATATCGATTACCCCAATCAAACAATCTATACTGGCTGTACGGATCAAACAGATGAAAACTGTGGTGACGATGCCTTTTATATTACAAGTGGATATTGTGATACAGATAATGTCTATGAAGGAAAAGAAAGTGTATTCAAATTAACGCTCGCAGAGTCGCAGGTGATCAGCCTCAGTTTGACAGATTTTGATAGTGACTTAGATTTATTTTTGATTGATGGATCCAACTGTAACATAGACGAATGCTATGGCAGTAGTATCAATGATGGATTATTATCAGAGTATATTACTGTAGAAGTGCCAGCAGGTGTTCACTACATCGTAGTTGAGACCAAAGCAAACCCATTTGGTGCAAGCACATTCACATTGGAGATTGAACAATTTGATGGAAAGTGTTACGATGCAGAACAAATTACGTGTGGAAGTATCATCAATGGAGATACACAAATGGGATCTATTTTCATGGATGAAATATGTAGTGAATCTAATTATACTGGAAGAGAATCTATCTACGAAATCGAAATAGATCAAGCGAGTACCATAGTCGCTTCACTTACTAATATGGATGTGAACTTAGATTTAATTCTACTCGATAGCCTTTGTCAAGATACGCAATGTATCTCTGTCTCAAATAATGAAAACGGTATAGATGAAGAGATCGTAATCGGAGTACAACCAGGCACTTATTATCTAGTAGTAGACGGAGCGGATGGAGTAGAAGGTTCATTTACTTTACAGGTAGATTGTAACGATTACTTTGAAGCGAGTTATGAAGATAATGATGCATACATCGATCTAGATTGGTCTATAGATAAGAAACTCTGTGTACCTCAAGATACCGGTGTAATAGTTAGATTATTGACATCTCCTCCATCGGAAATTTTGTATGAGGCTGAGTATAATACTGCAGCATTGACACCAGATATTATTACCGGTACATACAGGCATTATGTAGGTACAGATCATACTCGTAGTTACAAGCTCAGAGTGTATAATAGACTTAACAATAAAATACTCTGCGACGAATTACAGGTAGGTAAGACACTTCCTTTCCAAGAGCCTGAGATTTTAACTATCTCTGATAGCGAATATCCTGACAGTATAAAGGTGACTTGGAGAAATCACTCCGCACTTTCTGATCAGATACTGATATACCGTGATGGTACACTCATCAGCACATTAAATGATGGCTATACAGAAGATAGTCTCGTAGTTTCTTTTTTGGATGTGCATGATATCAACAATACACTTTCGATTCAGCAGGATAGTAGCTACACTTATAATATAGAGACATATAGTTCTCAGCTGATGCAAAGTTATCCAGCGGTGGATACTGTGGGCAGTACATTTGCCATCGGTTTTACAGCTACTGATTTAGATTTTGAAGATAGGGTAAGCCTTCAGTGGAATGATATCTCTAATTTTTGTACAGGCATAAAACTTGAGAGAAATGGTATTCTCCTTCATCTACTGTCTCCTAATGAAACGTACTTTGATGACCTCAATCCTATATTCGGAGTGACTACAGAATATAGTCTTACGCTCATGGATGGGCCTAACGAGATCATGGAAGTATTCGATCAAGGTGAAGTAGCACCGCATGGAGTTATCTCTGGAAAAGTGACAACTCTACAAGGCGATTACCCAATAGATGGTGCCACAGTTGTACTTTCTAAAGATACAATTATAGATGGAGAGGCAGTAATTATTACCGTCCAAATTACCACTACAGATTTTAAAGGATTGTATTCTTTTACTGATGTAGTATATGGACTAAGTCAAGATTTCATAGTCACTGCTAATAAGACTGGTAGCTCATTCTTACCAGAAGAAATAATAGCGAATCTTAATCAAGCACAGTTTGATATTACGGATATTAATTTCCAAGACGAACTTCCAATAACCGTAATAGATGTGGATGACTTAGTAGATAACTTTGCAGCTTATCCAATGCATGATGAAGATATAATGAGTTTAGATTGGACGTATACTTACGATGCAACAGATACCTTATTTTTCAATCTCTACCGCAATGGAAATTTAATTTTTAGTGATACAGATGTCGATGGCGCTATTAACAATTTTGAAGATTTTGGTGGTGTGCCAGATAGCAGCTATGTATACATATTACAAGTGACTAACGATGAAGGCGTAGAAAAACTATCGCAAGAGATAGAAGTAATCGTAACGTATCCATCTGTAACACCCATCTCTGATTGGTCATTCACTATCGGTGAAGATGGTAGCATTGATCAAGAGAAAGATCCTAACATTTATTTCGATTGGTCAGCATCTAATCATCCCTCACAAAACTTCGAAGGATTCAGAATTTATAGAGATGATATAGCTATCGCCGAAGTAGATAACGAATTAGATGCCTATAGATATTTATCTATACCAGGCTCAACGAGTGATTATGATATAGTAGCATACAGAGTAGTAAATGGTACTGTGTACGAATCAGAAACTTATCCTGATCCTGCTTTGGAGATTACCTCTAATGATATCTTTATTCCTGAATTTAGTATCGATGGTAGGATCATTACATTTGATCTTTCAGCAATTAGTTTTGAATCCGAATTTTGGAATACTGCCTATTATGACGGTATCGCAATCGAAAGAAAATTACAATCAGAAAACGATAGTACATATCTACAAATTGGAGAATTTACGAGGCAATATTTACAGTCGACTTCTGCTGTAGGAGACGGTGCAGCTACTGCTTACTTTTTTGATACATACAGTATAGGTAATACAGATTACGATTACAGACTCAGTAGCTATATAGAAGTCGAAGGTGTCACGTATCACAACGGATATGTAGTATCCAATACACCTCCGCCGATTAACGGACCTAGCGGATTGAGTGCTATAGAAGAAGAAGGAAAAGTAGCATTAAGCTGGACATCTAATCATACAGGCGAAGTAGGATTCAATACACAATTGTATATCAATTACGAAGGTTATGAAATAACTAGAACTCCTCAAGGATCAGGACAAACTCCGGAGGTCATAGCCACACTTCCTGCTAACAATGAAGAATATAACGACTTCATAAGTAATCCTGTTTACGATGTATTTTTTGATCTGTACGATGATATAGATTACGAATACGCGGTGAATGCATTTATTACAGTAGAGGGAGTAAAGCATTATGCAGATCCTATTACAACTATTGCAGGTCCTATAGCGGGTACAACTTCTCAGCCGCTTCCATTTGATTTTATGGCGAGTAGAGATCTTCCTGGTCAGATCAAATTATGTTGGGATTGGAATGCCGCATTACAAAGTGAATTTGTAATATTTAGAGGGGAAGATTTGGTAGCAATTTTGCCTCATAGTGCAAGATCATTTTATGATTATGATGCACCTGAGGGCATAGATGTGCCCTATACGATTCAGTCAAGATTCCAAGGTGAATTTTCACAGGCAATAAGAGCAGAAGGATACATACCTACACTAGTTACGATCACAGGTAGAGTGACTAATGATACTACAGGAGAAGGATTAGCTGACGTCAACATGAGCTACTTTAGTGGATTCTTTCCGCCGTATAGTACATTCGATTTCGAGAATGCGGTGAGTACTGATGCAACAGGATTTTATGTATTTAATAATGTACCAAGCATCGAAGGATTACCTATTACTATAAAAGCAAATCGCATCAATATAGATTTCTACGAAGATCCAGACAATAATTTTAATCAAGCATCTGAGCTTATAACACTATCTACAGAGTCATCATACGAAGTTAATTTTATAGATTATAGTAGTAGATCCGAGACAGACGAGTTCACTAGTATCCTAGCTGTAGATGCTGTAGCTAATGCCGCAGAAATGAATATCAAAATCCAATGGTCTATCAGCAATGAAAATTATGATGGATTTAGAATCTATAGAGGTGATAAGATCTTAGGCGAAGTGATGCCTGGCGAAGGATTTTCATTCGTAGATACTACAGGTTTCCCTGGTATATTATTTCCATATGGTGTACAGGCATACAAAGGTCCTGCAAGTGATAGAGAATACTCAGAAATCGTAGGAGCACAAGCAACATTCCCTAGAGTAGAACCAGTGATCAATCTTACAGCAACACCATTCGCCGCTATGAATGTCATGAAAATTGCATGGTCACATCCACTAGATAATCATGATTTATACGCAGTAAGTAGAAACGGCGAATTCTTAAAGTCGATACCTGCAGGAGATCCAATGGTATGGACAGATAGTACTGGTGTTCCTGGTAATACATATCAGTATGAAGTGATCGCAGTGAAAGGAAATTTCGTTTCAGATCCTGTTGCGATATCTGCAAAGTACAAAGGTATAGGTGAAGTGACACAGCTTATAGCTACTATAGACACAGTAGGAAGTACTGCTTGTCTTGGAGTCAATAATACGACTAACCATATAGAATTATATTGGAGATATGAGCCAGGAGCAGCACAAGGCTTTGAGATCTATAGAGATAATGAATTGATCGCGGATATAGATTCTACAGTTCTGCGATTTGGTAATCTGCCATTAGTGACAGGCGATACATTGATGTCAGGTGATCTTGTAAGTTATCAAGATTATACTGGTGTGCCAGGGAGTATGCATGAGTATCATATTTTAGCATATGTAATCCGTAATGGCGAACGATATACTTCTGGAATAGAAGAATTATTTTTATCTGCAGAACAAATATTTCCAGATATCGCTCAGGTAAATAATCTATCAATAGATCAAAATAATATATTAGGTTCTATTCAGATTACTTTTGATTACGATCCATACATCGTAAAAGGTTTTGAGATTCTAAGAGACGGTATCGTCATGGATACTATTTTCGAATCTAACATGGGATCATACGAGTATCAAGATTTTACTGGTCAGCCAGGTATGGAGTATAGCTATGTAGTGAGAGTATATGATCGCATCAATGGTGATAATTATTACAGCGGATCAGGTTGCGAAAAACTAGTTTCGTTTCCTATCGTACCAGTGCCACAAAACTTTATGGCCACTCAAGGTACGTTCGAAAATCATATTGAAGTTCAATGGGATTTTGATACACAAGCTTTTGTAGATAGTTTCCATTTAGAAAATCTAACGCTTGGACAAAAAGTCTCTTTCGCAGTAGGAAGAAGAAAATATATTGATCTCGTAAATGACAATACGAATAGTAATTATACCTATAGAATAAGAGCATCTAGAGAAGTGGATGGTACTGACATTTATTCTGATTGGTCAGTTGAAACTACAGGGTGGTCAGGTAAACAAATCACTGGTAATGAAGATGAAGAAATTGATGGTAGTTGCTTAGGAAATTATAATGGATTTGCTGTCGATATGGATGGTGAATGGGGAGTAAGTGGTGCACCAGTAGGAGCAGAATCTGTCAATATCTATAGGCAAATAGATGGAGGTTGGAGTTTATTCCAGACTTTGCCTTCTATTGGTTCTGGATTAGATGTGGATTTTGGTTTTTCAGTGGCCATTTCTGGAGATCATATTATAGTCGGTGTACCTAAAGAAGATCGAGTATTCATCTACGAATTTGATGGTACACAATGGGGTAATCCGCAATCTATCACTGGACAAGCCGATACTAGATTTGGTCACTCAGTTGATATCGATAATGAGCAATGTATTATTTCCGCACCTTATAGAAGGCTGCATGCGTTCTCTGAGCAAAATGGTCAAATTAAGATCTATGATAAAGTAGATGGTCTGTGGACAGAATCTTTTAGTCACATCACTAGCAATACAGAAAGATTAGGTTATGGTGTTGCTATCTCTGGCGATCTTGCAGCCATTACATATCGTAATATCTCAGGTGGAGTAGAAAGAGTAGCTGTTTTTGTCAAGACCAATGGTGTTTGGGCTATACATTCCTATCCTGAAACTCTTAATTACACTGCTTTTAACGGACTTCATGAGGATAACATAGATCTCAAAGATGGAAAGTTGATTGTCGGCGATAGAAGATTTGATAATTTCAAGGGGAAAATATATACAGCGGATCTTACAGTAAATGGTCTGAGTAATGTACAAAACTATACGCCTAGTGGTATTGCTTCATTTTCAGATTTTGGAAAATCAGTAGCCGTTACTAATATAGCATCTCCAGATGATGAAGCTACCTACTACATGGTTGGTGCTCCTTATTACGATGCGCCTGGATACTCTGATTTAGGTAGATCATATCTGTTTACAGATCTATCTGGATCGTTTCAGGAGGTAGAAGTATTTGATAATAGTGAATTACCTGAAGATGGGCCACTCAGTGGATTTTCTGTAGGTATATCAGAGACTGCCGTGATGATGGGCGCTCCATTTAATGGTGCTGTAAATCAAGGTAAAGTAGAGATGCGTAACTTACTCAAAGCGCCTGCGACCGTAAATGCCACCGACGGAGTTTCGGTAAATCTAGATCCATCAAGAGTAACGATTACTTGGACATTCGATGGCAATCAAGATCTCTTATCAGGTTTTAATATTTATCGTGATGACGAGTTATTAATCTTCAGAGATAAACTGACCACAGATGATATCGGTAATAATACGCTGCTAGGTGAATGGGAAGATAATACTGGTGGAGCAGGTCAGCGATATGTCTATTCTGTAAGGTCAGTAAATAATACGATACCATTCGAAACCTACAGTACATCTGATGCAGGTTACATTAAAGCCAATGGAAAAATCCAAGGCTCTGTCGTGACAGCTGGAAATAATATTGCAGTACCAGACGTAACGATCAATGCTACAGGAATAGTTGACGGAGAAGTATACACATACACCGGTACTACTTTTGCCAACGGTGAGTATATTATTACCGATGTATATTATGATCATGATCCAGCGATCGCTACAGAGTATGAAGTAGAGGCGAGCTATCTAGATCATATTATTACAGCATCTCCAAATAATATTGCAACGCTTAATTCTTTAGTAGATCCTACGATAGGTTTGGTGAATTTTGTAGACGAAACCGCTTACGTCATTACAGGAAAAGTGAGTCAGCCTATGGTCGCTTGTCCTATCGAAGGAGTCAAGATAACGCCATATATTGATGGTGCACCAAGTCTATTATCTCAGAGTACTACGGACGCAGATGGTAACTATTCGATAGTAATCAATCCAAATCAAATTGGTCTCAATGAGATCAGACTAAGTATTGATAATTTCATTACTTCTGGTATGGATACTTTGTATTATGATTTCGTACCTGATGGAGATACAGTATTTACAGACTTTGTGAATTTTCCTTTCGTAACAGAAATTAATTTCGAAGATCAGCTCACTTATCCGATAGAAATAAAAGTCAAAAATACTTGTGATGATCCGATCTCTATTGCTCAGTGGAATATCAGAATACGTACACTTGATGGCTGCTTCGATGAAATTTATCAGACGAATAGTACTGGTAATTTGGTCGCAGATTTATTGCCTCTTAATTATACAATGTCAGTAGTAGGAGCGACAGTACAAAATGCAACAAATCAATTAGCAACAGACTACTTTGCAAATTTTCCAGTACAACTTAATCTCCAAGATCTACACATCGATAGTATAGAGACTATGACCATGGAAGAAATAGCTGATGAATCTAAAGTCAATTTTACATATCATGTAGCGCCAGATATTTCATTGACAGGATTTACAGATTTTATTTGTACGTCTGATGTGGCAGTACTCCAGCAAGGAGAGTTGTATACTTTGAATATTGATATTGCTGAACAGTTTGGAAGTAAATATTGTGCAGTACAAGAAGGGAAAGTGAGCATCTCTAATCCAGCTTCGAACCAAGGTGGAAAGACGATTTTATTATACGATCCATTGTTCGAAGAGTTTCCTGCATATACTTTTTCGGCTGGAGATCCTAATCAGATCAGTCCACACTTTTATAGTGTCGTAGTGGATTACTTGAGTGATGATGATGTTTTCTTAGGAAGATTTACTCAACTCGTATTTGTTGAAGGTTCTGTTGCTTTGCCAGGTGCTGGCATATTAGTAGATCCTGCGAGCGGAAATGATGCCGTACCATTACCAATGATGGTACTTAGAGATCCTCCTGGTGATGGGAGTAGTTCATATATCTCTGGCGGTCAAAGTATCCAGTACGAATCACAATACACAAAATCATTTGGAGGTGGAGTAGAAGTATCATTTAATACTTCTGTAGGCTTAGGGCCTGTTAATGCTGATATAGGTCTATCCTCTACATTAAGCGGATCTGATGAACAGGTTAATACATATAGTAACACTCTCACCTTATCACAAACCATATCTACCAGCAGTGACGAATCACAAATAGGTGTCAATGCGGATGTAGTAGTAGGGCAAGGTATAGTAATGTCATATGGTATAGTGAATACTTATCAAGTGGGCGATTGCGATAAAATATTACTTGGCACTGAGTATTCGATCTCACCGGATGCAGCTGCGACTACATTCAACTATACAGTCGGTCAGATCAAAGATGTCATCCAAGGATATCAAAATGATTCGATTAAGATATATGAGGGGAAACTCAAATTATTTGAACGAGGTATAGAGTTATCTCGAGAAAAATCTTTGATCAAAGTTTCGACTTATATCGATAACTGGAAACAGATATTAAACTTTCATTCTAAAGAGACGCTGCCATACTATAATCTATGTACGAGTCTGCCTCCCATTAATTATGATGCAGAGCCTGGCAACAATCCTGTAGGAAATATCGAACTATGGAAGGCGGCTGTTTGCGCAGAATTAGGTACCGGTCTCAATGAAACTTTTGAACTGAACGAAGAAATAGTTTGGAACGATGCGGTGATGGACTTATACAATGCTGCATCTATTTCAATTAGAAATATTGCCAGAGGTACCAATGAAGATAATCAATGGAACTATAACGAAAATACACAAGGAATACTAACGCAAGCGGAAGCCAATGGAGACTTTGCTTCCTATGGAAAACCAGTAGAAAATATTACTGCTGGTGGTGGACTTACCATAGAGAAATCTATTCAAAATGTAAGTAGCTCTACTCGTACTAACACTTCTACTTTTTACGTAGGTGCAGAGATTTCTAGTGTATTCAGTGTAGGCGAAGAATCCGAAATTGTGGTTGGTGGATTTGCTGGAGCAGGTGTCGGTGCTTTCGCAGGAGTATTCGCAGGTACTATAATTCAAGTAGCATCAGTTGACACGAAATTAGGTATCAAAGGGACATTTGAATATACGAAATCTAACTCTGGAACTAAAGCTTTTGAAAATCAAGTAGAAACAGGATTTACTTTATCAGATGATGATCCGATAGATGCATTTAGTGTAACAGCAATCCAAGGTATATCTCAATCACAAACGCCATACTTCGAATTCTTTGGAGGCTTCACTTCTTGTCCTGCAGAAGAGGGTGCTATCTTCATAGATAAGCCAGCGCTCGCAATAGAAATCGGTGGTGGTACGACGGATAATATTTTACTGCAAAATGTAGATCCTGACGAAGCAGCTCTCATACAAATGGTAGCAGCAAATCTTACACCTCTTGCATCGCAGCCAGCTCGTGATTTGACGATCTCCTTAGATCCAAGTACTAATGTAAATGGTGCTGTACTCACGATGAACGGAACGAGTCTAAATAATGGAAATCTTGATCTCGTAGGTGTAGAAGCTAATACACCATTGAACTTATCGCTTACGGTAGAGCGAGGTCCATTATTCTATGAGTACGATAATCTTAAGATCAGCATCGAGCCTACTTGCGGAGGTGGTCCTGTGGAGACAGTATATGTAAGCGTTCGATATACGAGTCCATGTTCGCCAGTTACTCTCGTACAGCCAGAAGAAGGGTGGCTCATCAATGATAATGTGACTAGACTAGAAGTCGCTATGCAAGATTACGATCCTGATAATGAAGTACTCAAAAATGCAGTGCTAGAATATCGTAAACTCGGTACGGCAGCCGCAGCCGGTGTCAATGTATGGAATATAGTAAATAGTAGACAACTGCTCAAGTACAATGAAGTGTCAGCGGATAGTTTAGCAGCCTATAATGCAGGCATCAGTGCTACTATACTCAATCCAAAATATTATTTCAATTGGGCGATACCTGATGACTTTATAGATGGAGAATATGAAATACGTATTCGCATGGCATGTGACTTCAGCAATACTTACTCTAACACTGTCAAAGGAACTCTCGCACGTAGAGAAATCGGATTGTACGGATCGCCTGAGCCTGCCGATCAAGTGTGGACCGATGGAGATGAAATATCGTTTGCCTTCAACTTAGAACTTGATTGTAACATTATTCAAGGTGATCCAGATTTCATAGATGAAAACATTACTATTATAGATGACGAAACTGGGTTACCTGTAACATTTACAACATCTTGCTTCAATAATAAATTAAAATTTGTATTAGACAATCCTGTTTTATACGATGGTAAATTCTTGACTATGACAGTGGATCAAATTCCTTCGACTACAGGAAATATTTCTTCTCCTCATGAATGGAACTTTAGAGTAATTACACAGAAGGTGTATTGGGCTAATGGAGATACCATTCACCTACGTATGTACGAAGATGAAATCGCACAAATAACCGCAGACTTGATCAACACTGAAGGCGTTCCTATTTCGAATATCTTATCACTACAAGCGGACGATACTTCTATGGGTAGTTGGATACAAATCTCAGATCCGACAATTCAACCTTTCGACTTAAGTCCAGAAGGTAGAACGATAACCTTTGAAATCAATTCTTCCGTAGGATTAGGAAATTATTTTGAAACAATCAACGTGGAAGGTGTAGATGCATTTGGGAATACGCCACAGTTACATATCAAATTGGAAGTACTTACTAGACCACCCTATTGGACAATAGATCCAGGTGCATATTCTGAGAGCATGGCGATAGTAGCCAATTGGAAATTTGACACAGAAACATTAGATGAAATATCCAATGATACGATTGATATCATTTCAGTATGGGCCGGAAGTGAAATTAGAGGAGTCGCCAATGTAGAAATAACTGATGGATTTGCATATGCTTATATCACTGTATATGGTTCACCAGATGATGGAGATGATACCAATTTAGAATTTAGAATATGGGACGCTGACCCAGGTACAGAATACGATGGACACCTGATGAGTATGGATACAATATTTTTCCAAGCAGATATTCAACAAGGTACTGTAGGAAGTCCAAGAATATTAAACGTCAACAAAGAAAATGATCTCGCTAGATATATCCCACTCAATGGAAATGGTCATTGGACAGGATTTTCATTATACACGGATACCGATGATATGAGCGTACAACACAAACTTCGAAGTCTTAAGTATGAGATGGAAGGAGATATCATATTGACTGGTGATCAATTTGCTCAATACAATGACTCTATTGGTTGGTATAGCTTTGGTAATCAAGCTCTCATTGATCTCAACACAAGCGATGGCTACATGATTTATCTTCAGGGTGCTGACGATACATTGAGAGTGAGTGGCGCCATAACTACTGCAGCTAATATTGATCTTCACAACGGATGGAACTGGATGGGTTTCCCATTTAATACAAATGAAAATGTAAATCTATCCTTCACGTATCCTGCAGCGAATGGATTAGACAAATTGAAAAAAGATACTCCCCTACCCGGAGAATCAAATCAAAATGCACAGTACAATCCAAGTAATCAAAGCTGGCAAGGAAATCTTCCAACGATGGAGCCCAACAACTTATATAAGCTATATATAAGCAATCCTAATCCTACCGAATTAGATTGGATTCCAGAGGGTGAAAATGCCAATGACGCACAACAAACCAGTTCAGAACTTGGACAATTAGCCGATCCTAACGATGAAGAAACTTGGTCACAACCTAAGTTTAATTCTGACGCTGTAATGCCACTTGTCGCTCAAGTTTTATCTGGAGGAATCATAGCCAACCATCCTGATGATCGTGTTGCCATATTTGAAAACGATACTATTCGAGGATATGCATCACCTATTTATCTTTCAGAATTTGATACTTACGAATTCAGTATTCTGGTCGAAGAAGGTGAAGGTATTTACGATATCAAATACTATGACGCCGCCACAGACATTATACTTACCTCGACAAACAGTCTAATTTATAGACCTTCAGGAGATGGTACATTTGATCTACCTTATGAGATTATATTCGATGATGGCTCATGCCCAAATCAATTGATTCTTGGACCAAGTGAAACATTATTTGATATTAATAAAACGTATGAAGCTGGGCAAATCATACGAGTAAGAGGTACATATTCAATACCTACTGGTATTGAAATTATTTTGGATGCTCCCAAAGTAATTTTTGATGGCGAAATAACTCCACAATCAGGAAGTTCACTCATCATAAAACCTGATGGATGTAATTAACATAAAATCATTACAAATTGGCCAACTAGTCGAACTCCACCCATCGGAGTTCGACTTTTTTTTGTGCCATTATTAATATTTAAATGATGAGCTGCAACGAAATCAAAAAATCCCTACTCTACTAGTTGTAAAAAATAAAAAACTTATTTCTGCACAAAAATTAAATCACTGTCCTATGAAGAATGTACTATTATTATTGTTACTTATTTCTGTTAGCACTTTAATTAGTTGTTCAAAAGAAGCGTCTTCTAAAACCAATGAAAACTGTGATCATCTAGCATTAGAATTGTCACTAGACCCTCTCTGCACTTTCTACCCTGCGTCAAGCCCAACGACACAGTTTGCCGTAAGAGTAATCTATCAAGATAGTCCGATAGAATTAGAAGGCTTAACTTTCTTATGGGAATCGACGGGTTCTGTAGGATCCGCTGCACTGCTTACGTATCATGATCTACCTATAACGGTTACAGTTACAGAAGAAGAGACGGGTTGCGAAGTTGTACTCAGTATTGATGGTGATTATTGGGAATAAAAGTAAACCTTGATGGGAGTATTAAAAGTTTATGTTAATAGTACTTCCATCATTTTATCTAGACCTTCTGCATCTGCATAGTTGCGATCGCTGTATTTATGTGCCATTACTCTAAGCATGTATGGCTCATCATCTTTTAGGATTAGCTCTGATGTAATATTACCAAACAATTGATTGATTGGTGATGTCTGCTGTATTTTCAACGAAGGTTTTTGATAGTACCTATACGTCATTTGAAGTTGATTCGACACAAAAGATGATTTCATGTCCGATACCTTTATGATATATCTATAATCTACAAGTCTCATAGACAGGGCATGCTGCAACGAACGATAATCTTGTAAAGAATACTCACCTTGTAACTTAGAAAGAAGAATCACAAATCCTTTTGAGTTGTCCTTATCCATATATTGGATAGGATCACAAAATCCCTGAGATCCAGTTTTAAAATGAAAAAAAGCGCACTTGATTCTAGATTTAATCTTTTTATATTGATCAGAAGATAACCATTCATTAGTTTTCTGATCCCAATCTTTATGGTCAAATGATTCTTTAAGTAAATGTACCGGTTTACTATCCGATTTTTTTGACTTCGGTCTGCCTAATATCCAATCCCATAGTTTAGTTGGGTTTATTCTCTGCATCTTCAGCTTTTTGCTTAATCTCGTCCATTGCCTCCACCGTCTTTTCCCAAAAACCCATAAATAAAGGCTTTAGCTTTACAAATACATCTTGCGAATGACGCGGTAATGGTTCGAGCATGCTATAACTCACAGATTCCGTTTTAGTTTTCTCTTCAAGCAACTTTAAGTTATCTAAAAAGTAGAGACTAAGGCTTACTAGTAAAGCAAAAAAGGCCGCTTGTAGCGCTCCTCCTGCCAATTGATTGACAAAATTAAGGTTAATAGCCTTGAAAAATTTCTCAAGTTGCTTTCCTACAAACCTAACTAAAGCCATCACTATAATAAATGTGAGTACTATACCTACGATCATACTAATAAATCGTTGGCCAGCAATGATGCTCTCTACAATATTGATAGTAAACCAACATAATTTTAATGTAGCTAGCACAGCCACAAGTACAGATGCAGTATCAAAAACAGTACGAATCAAACCTCTCTGATATCCTACATAAAACCCAAATGCTAAAATGATCGCTACTATTATATCTAAAATCATGATTTTCAGTTTATTAAATGTAAATTTCTGTCATATGACAGCCTTACATCGTTAAATATTACCTATTCCGGTGTGATATTATCAAAAAAATAGGATTTATTCGTTGACATTGTATAATTTCATACTTTTGAAGTTCACTTATGAGATATATTTTTACGTACATACTGGCAATAATGATGGCATTCGGTGCTATGGCGCAGTCCGATATTGATATATCAGCTAGGGCTTTTCTTATTGGCGAAAACGAAGAACACTTCGAAACCTTAGTTTCAGAGCACAGTGATCAATTGCTCAATGTCTGTAACAATAGTATGGACAAAGCTTATGAGTCATGGGTTTCATTACTCAAAGATCTTGAAGGTTTCTCTGATGATAGAAATTTTGATCTGAAAGGAACAAAGATCTGGATTAATGTATTTTGGAACGCTGACGGAAGTATTCGCAACATCGTTTATTATCCTAAACCGAACTCTAAAAACATGGATTTTGCCTTGCTATCTGATTTCTTATCAGATTTTGCATCCAGCTATCAGTTTACTTTGACCAATGAAAAGCCATTTTCTCATTACGGAAGTGCTTCATTCCCTACATTCTACTCATTCGCTCAAGACAAGTAGTGATTCGTTTATTCCTTTCTGTTCTAATGATTGCATTGCTTTCCTCCTGTGGTAAAGACGCAACAGATATTGAATTTATTCAGATCAATACAAATACATCTCAAGACATCAGTGGCATAGACACTTACAACAATCAATTGCTAGCTGTTGGTGGAGAAGTTTTCAATCAAGGCGTATCCCTTATAGGCAAGGATTCAGTATGGACTACTATAGATTCATTTTCAGATAAAAGGCTTTTTGGGATTGACTGTATTGAGCGAAACTGTATTGCAGTAGGAGAAAGCGGTTATTATTACTATTACTCAGAAGAAGACGGATGGTCATTTGAAAGATTATCTGGTTGGGATTTTCAGAGATCAACATCCACTACTGTAAATCATACAGTTACCGTAAGTGGAAAATCATTTGAAGGTGGATATATCTATCATATCACACCTTTACACGTTATGGACAATGTCGTAGCCATAGAGGCTCAATTGCAAGATGTAACCGCCGTAGATGATAATACATTTGTAGCGGTGGGCTATGGTACCATACTAAGGTCCATAGATGGAGGATATACTTGGTCTATTATCAATCAAGAAGGAGATTTTTATCAGAGTGTCGATTTTATAGATCCAAGCAATGGCATAATAGTAGGTCAAGCTGGCAGCATACTACTGACTACAGATGGTGGACAATCTTGGGAAACCATAAAGCGACCGTCTTCGATAAGCGCTAATAGAACACAGTTTCTGAGCGTCAAGTACATCAATGCCTCTACTTTATACATCGTCGGTGACAAAGGACTCTTATGGAGAAGTACCGATAGTGGACAATCTTGGGATGCACTCCAAGTTAACACGGATTCCAACCTAAACGATCTCGCCGAACAGGATGGCCGCTTGTATATTGTGGGTGATGATGGATATATGGGAATGAGAAAATTATAAGAAACAACTATCACCTAAAGATACTCCATTAGCTATAAAGCTTCAAGTTGTTAGCTTTGACCACTTCAAATTACTCTTTTTTGTAATATATAATTCTTACTTTTACACGTTCTAGAATGCTATATGGCATAGCTATAAAGCACCGTAATCGATTAGACTTTCATCATAAAGGAATGAAAATCATAATCGTAACGTTAAGGACATGTAGATTAGGAAATAGAGAAAATAAGCGAGATGGCAGAAGTAACTTACAACGAAGACAATATAAAATCCTTAGACTGGAAAGAGCATATCCGTATGCGTCCAGGGATGTACATCGGTAAACTTGGTGATGGATCTTCTCAAGATGATGGTATATATATACTACTCAAAGAGATCATCGATAACTGTATCGATGAGTATGTAATGGGCCATGGTAAGAAGATCGATTTAGAAATAAAGGATGGAATCGTATCTGTAAGAGATTACGGTAGAGGTATTCCTCTGGGTAAGGTAGTCGATTGTGTAAGTAAGATTAATACTGGTGGTAAATATGATTCTAAAGCCTTCAAGAAATCTGTTGGTCTTAACGGTGTCGGTACCAAAGCAGTCAATGCGCTTTCTGAAAGATTCTTAGTAAAAGCGGTAAGAGAAAATAAAGCTAAAGTTGCTGAATTTACTCAAGGTAATTTAGAGAAAGAAAGCAAGATCATAAAAGCAAAAGAATTTAACGGTACTTATATTGAGTTTGAACCAGACCGTTCTATATTTAACAATTACAAGTATAGATCTGAATACGTAGAGTCTCAGCTATGGAATTATGCATATCTTAATGCAGGGCTGAAAATCATATTTAACGGAAAGACGCTTTACTCAAAAAATGGACTTCTAGATCTACTAGAGAGAAAGACAGATACCGCAGTACTTCGCTACCCTATTATACACCTCAAAGGTGAAGATATAGAAATTGCCCTAACACACGGTCAGCAATATGGAGAAGAGTATTACGCATTCGTCAATGGTCAGCACACTACACAAGGAGGTACGCACTTACAAGCTTATAGAGAAGCTATCGTAAAAACGATTAGAGATTTTTATGGTAAGAACTTTGACAGTAAGGATATCCATACCTCTATTATAGGAGCGATTTCCGTCAGAGTAGAAGAGCCTGTGTTTGAGTCGCAAACTAAGACCAAATTAGGGTCACAGAATATAGGACCAGACGGACCCAGTGTAAAGGCTTTCGTATTGGACTTCATGAAAAAGGAACTTGATAACTTCCTACATCAAAATAAAGAAACTGCTGATGCACTTCTTAAGCGAATCCAACAATCAGAGCGTGAGCGTAAGGAAATTGCAGGTATCAAGAAACTAGCCAATCAACGCGCTAAAAAAGCGAACATTCACAATAAAAAACTTCGTGACTGTAGAGTACACAAAACCTCAAAAACGAGAAGTACTGATGAAAGTGTAAGATTAGCAAGTATGGTATTCATTACCGAGGGAGACTCTGCGAGTGGATCCATTACTAAAGCGCGTAACGTACAGCACCAAGCAGTATTTTCGCTGAGAGGTAAGCCACTCAATTGCTACGGTATGACAAAGAAAGTTGTATACCAAAACGAAGAACTCAATCTACTCCAGCATGCACTAGATATAGAAGACGGAATAGAAAACTTAAGATACAATAATGTCATCATAGCAACAGATGCCGATGTTGATGGTATGCACATTAGATTACTATTATTAACTTTCTTCTTACAGTTTTTTCCAGACCTAGTACGTGATGGACACTTATACATCTTTAACACACCACTATTTCGTGTGAGGGATAAAAGCAAGACTTTCTATTGCTACGATGAGCAAGAAAAGCAAGATGCCATCAAAGCTTTGAGAGGTAAGCCAGAGATCACTCGATTTAAGGGACTCGGTGAGATCTCACCTTCTGAATTTGAAGATTTTATAGGTGATGATATTAAGCTTGAGCCAGTGATACTACAAGACAAAACCAACATAGAAGATGTACTATCGTACTATATGGGCAAAAACACACCAGACAGACAAAAATTCATCATTGAAAACCTTAAAGTTGAACTAGATCAAATTAAGGGTGATGAAGTAATAAATCTAGATGACGAGTTTGAACCTACTGTAAGTACGGAAGATATAGCCAAGAATGTAGTAAACTAACTACTGATATAGAGTTGATATCATCTGGTTTTAAGTAGACCCTAATCATTGAGTACAATAGAAAATATTATGATGTTGAAAAATAAGAAAATAGCGATTATCGGTTGTGGCAATTTGGGGTATTCAATTCTAAATGGCCTATTAGCAAAAAACACTATTCTTCCATCTAACATCACAGTTACTAAAAGAAATACAAAAACACTAGATCATTTAGTAGATAAGGAAATAGTTGTTACTAGTGATAATGCTAAGGCTATTCAAGAATCAGAAATACTAATAGTAGCACTCAAGCCCTATAATATCTTGGAAATATTAAAAGCGCTGAATACGCACTTTATACCTGGAAAGCATATTTTGGTTTCGTTAGCTACGGGTATCTCCTTAAGCCAAATCAAAGAAGCGATCCAAGTCTCGATTCCTGTATATCGAGCCATGCCCAATACTGCAGCAGATGTAGGTATGTCGATGACATGTATATCCACAAACAACTCAGATCACAATTCAACAGAGCTTATTAAGGAATGTTTTAACTCTATCGGCGACACCATTATCATTGATGAGGATTTAATGGATTCAGCTACAGTCCTTGGAGCTTGCGGTATAGCATATGTACTTAGATTTATCAGAGGTATGATACAAGGTGGTATAGAGATAGGTTTCGATGCTAAGACGGCCACCAAGATAGTAACTCAGACAGCTAAAGGTGCAGCAGAACTATTGATACAACGCAATCAGCACCCAGAGCACGAAATCGACAAGGTAACTACCCCAAAAGGGTGTACGATAGCAGGGCTAAATGAAATGGAACATAATGGATTTAGCTCAGCACTTATTAAAGGTATCGTTACTTCATTTGATAAGATTGAAAAGTAGATCATAATTTCCATATTCTACTTGCGTTATATCTCGATTGATGTAATTCCGTTCACTGACATCGTCATTATTCTTCCATAGCAATTCCTGTTTAGTTGACTATTATAACTTAGTTATATCGGCTTAGCATTCCCAAAAAGCAATTACCTTTGTTCATTAAATAAATAAGTCCCCTTTTCTATGAAAATTAGTTCTATAATATTTTTTGTAAGTATATGTATCACTGTGACTCTATGGACATCCTGCAAAGGCGATACTACTCCTGATAAACAGGAGATGGTGGATATCCAACCCGTCGCACAAAAAGAACAAGTCATCTACTACTCTACTACTGTCGACAATCTCAGGGCGCGTGAGGGTGAATTAAAATCTTCGAAAGTGCTGGCCAAACTGCCTGAAGGAACTATAGTAAAATATCTTAACGAGAAATCAAACGATACTGAAACGATAACCTTAAGAGGAAAATCACATACTGAACCATATCGCAAAGTGCTAGTCAATGGCAGAGATGAAATGTGGGTCTATGGAGGTGGACTAGAGGTGTTTCATTCTGGAGATGATATTGATGATATATCTTCTATCAATAGTTTCAAAAATTTCATATCTAGCTTATCATCAAATGACATTTCAAATGGTAATGCCATACTTAAAAAACTAATGCAATTCAGCACGGATAACCCATCTACTAATGATGCTCTTTATTTTATGAGCAAAGAGTATATGGATAAACTCAGTTATCAACTTACACTTGACTTTGATAAGCAAGGAATATCTATGTCACCAGAGGACTACAAAGCAATCGTAGATCGAAACTATGATATGAACTCTAGTCGTATTGGAAAAGATGGCGAAAAAAATGGATTTCTCCTTACTGCATCAGAAGGTATGATTGGATATCAAACAGATCAATACGCTCTCGAAGGAGCAATTGGTGGAATTTTTTCTCCAGAACTAAAAGAATATATTCGTCTGAAAAAGAATGAATACAAACACAGACTTTTTAGCGATGAAGCAATCTCTGGATCCATGGAAAATCTAATGAATGATGCTATCGCATGGAGCAATTTTAAAGATAGATATCCTGACTTTGTTAAATCTAAAGAAGTGGACACTCAAGTCAATCACTTGAAAAATAGCTTATTCAATGGAACGAATAATTCTCCTGCATTTGACAATGAAACACTAATAGCTAAAAAAGAATTTAGGGATATATGGAATACAACTTTAGAAACTTACCCAAATGCACCATTCGCTAAAGAGCTCTATTCTCATATTCAAAGGCTAGAGAATAATGATTGGAAATTTTCAAAATAAAAATCATTTAACTTCAAATCTGAACCACCAATTATTCTACATATATGAAACAGATCTACACATATATAATTATTGTAACAATAGCACTTTGCAGCTGCAATAATGATAACAAAAACAAGACTGACAGCAATGGATTCTCAACGAATCCTGTAGCCACTAACAAGAAGAATACAAAATTTACCCATAGATATTTTATCACTACTGAGGACATCGATAGTAAAGTAGAGCCTATCAGAAATGGGGGAACTCAAGTGTCACTTAAAAAAAATACGGTAGTCAAACTGCTAAATGAATCTTCACAGTTTAGAGATACCGTTACTGTAGGTAAGCGAAAACATATCGAACCTTATGAAAAAGTAAAAGTATTAACAACTGGAACAGAAACATGGGTATTTGCCGGAGCATTAAAATCTATCTACACTGGAGAAAACGACATCACTGATCCTGAGAGCTTACAATCCTTCTCTAGAATGGTAGAAAGTCAAGATCCAGCGGAGTTATCTTCAGGAAAGAAAGTTATTGAAAAGCTGAAAGATTTAAAATCAGCAGATGTGACTACTAATGACGCAATGTTTTTCATGGCATATGATTACATTAATAGATTGGCAAGATCATCTAAGGCGCATGGTGAATTAATAGCAAAGCATCCCTGGACGTTAGATGATTACAACGAAGTAATTACTGGCACTATGGATATGGACTATCATCCAATTGGAAAAATAATGCACGAAAGCGGATTAGCCTTAGAAGGAGCTCTAGGTGAGATACTTGTCAAAAGTGATATCAATGTTGTAGCAGATGCCATTGGCACTAATATATCACCTGCTGTACAAGAGTATATAGATCTATTGAAGTTATCTGATAAATCTAAAATATTTGACAACGACAATATTATAGCTCCTCTCACATCGTTAGCTAACCAAGCTAATCTTTGGTCACAATTTGCAAAGGACTATCCAGAATTTGCTCATATCTCTAATGTAAAAATGAAAAGTGACAGATTTACTCAAGCACTTCTGGGAGGCACTAAAAACACTTCTGCTTTTGACCATGCTAGTCGAGTAGCAAAGAAAGAATATAGAGAAATCTGGGACTACGTATTGAAACATTACGGAGACACACCTCTAGGTACAGAAGTCAAAAGTCATACTAAATGGCTGGAAGGACGAGATTGGAAATTTCCTATAGAAAAACACGTACACTAACAGCAAAATGGGATTATCAGTACACAGCGACGCGCACTTCATGAAGCAAGCGCTAAAAGAAGCAGAGAAAGCATATGAAGCAGGAGAAATACCTGTAGGTGCAGTAATCGTAAGTAATAATGTAATCATAGCTCGAGCACATAATCAAACTGAGATACTGACTGATGTAACTGCTCATGCAGAGATACTTGCTATTACTTCAGCAAGTGAACACTTAGGAAATAAATTTCTTGAAAAATGTACTTTGTTTGTTACTATGGAGCCATGTCCAATGTGTGCCGGCGCGCTCAATTGGGCACGAGTGAGTAGAATAGTATATGGAGCAGCAGATGACTCAAAAGGCTTCATGAGATTTGGCAAGGAAATGCTGCATCCTAAGACTACTTTAGAATATGGTGTGATGCATCAAGAATGTGAAGCGATCGTCAATAAATTTTTCACAGAACTACGAGAAAGAAAAGAACAATAATTATGATATACGCATTCAAGGGATTCACTCCTGTAGTCCATCCATCATCATATGTACATCCATTAGCCGCTGTAACTGGCAATGTCATCATAGGAAAGAATGTATATATCGGACCAGGAGCAGCCATCCGCGGAGATTGGGGAGGAATCGTCATCAAAGATGGATGTAATGTACAAGAGAACTGTACCATACATATGTTTCCTGGCGTAGAAGTAATACTAGAAGAATCTGCTCATGTGGGTCATGGAGCTATCATTCATGGAGCGCACCTTAAGGCTAATTGTATGATCGGCATGAATAGTGTGATCATGGATAGAGCAATAATAGGTGAAGGGAGCATTGTTGGTGCCATGACATTTGTACCAGCAGATATGGAAATCCCTGATCGTAAAATAGCAGTAGGCAATCCAGCAAGAATCATTAAAGATGTGACAGACAAAATGCTGGCTTGGAAATCTAAAGGCACTCAACTTTACCAATCTCTACCTGCAGATATGCACAGTCACCTAGAAGAAACGGAGGCATTAACCGAAGTACCTAACGATAGACCAAATCAAGAAAAACTTTTTGAAGTTTGGAATGAAATTAAGTCCAAATAATCTTTATACACGCTTGACGCTATTTACAAAAAAAGCGTACACCTTTATCGCTAAATAAGATGTACGCTCTGGCTAAGTACAGCCATGTTTTCATACCATTGAAAATAAATTTTCACTTAAGTAAAGTGGTTTATCTTTAGGACTATTAGTTAATTACTTGTCTTAGAGTCTTAACTGCAGATTCGCTATTGATTACCATAGTATAGACACCCATTGGAATATCCGATACATCTAGATCTATAGGAAATGTAGATTGTATTTGCTTCACTCTATTCCCCATCGATCCATATATAGTTACCAAAGCTTTCTCTTCAATGCCTGATTGGATGTACAGCCTTCCATTAGATGGATTAGGAAATGCAGATATTTCGTTTTTATCCTCAAACTTGATAGACTTCACATCATAATCTGTAGAGGTACCATCAAGATCGATCTGACGCAAGTAGTAATATACATTACCATTCGCGATTAAATCGTCGTCTATAAAGCTGTATTTAGCGGTAGAGCTATTATACCCTTCCGCTTCTATTTCTGCAATCATTTCAAATTGATAATTATCATAAGATCTATATAGTTCAAAACCCTTGTTATTCACTTCTTGTGCCGTAGTCCAATCGACACTTACACTCTCACCTTGCTTAGCAACCGTATAGTCTATCAGCTCTACAGGAAGTGAAGCTGTACTAGCATCACTGTATAACCTAAAGGCGCCTTGTACATTAGAAGCCACCACAAGCATATACGATGACTTGCTACTCATGTTAAATATCAATGAAGATGGATCTTCTGCTGTCGTACAATCACCTACAAATCCTCCTGTATACTCAGGGCAATTTCCATATAAAGGTCCAATAGCATAAAACGCAATTTCACCCAAATCATCAATAGGATCAACATTGACGGAAGTAAAGCTTCCTGCCTCATTGGCCTCAAATTTATAGTACGCTTTATAAGACATCTCTTCTGCCTTCTTCATACAGTCCGGTGTATATTCATCGTATTCATAGTTAGTAAAATTAGAGATATTACCTTTCCTCATACACCCCAAATCAACTTCAATATCAAACACTACTCCTTCATTAATAGCTTCTGGACAATTGACTCCATCAGACATATAACTTGGTAATGTACCTTCACAACATTCTACTTTTGCCTCCCACCCATTTCGAGTGTTTGCATTATCAGATTCAAATTTCATATAGAAACATCCTGTCAGATTATTTGGCGTAAATGACATACCTACTTCTAAGGTATTTGATCGTACAAACGATGTATCTCCATCAGTACTTTCTTGACCACAAAAGTTACCGAACAATGGAGCCGTGCTATCCATACCATCATAGATATACAACATGTCTCTACAGCCTGATCCATCTATGCCTGCATCATCAGCAGTTTCAATATCCACATACGTAAATTCTATGGTTAGGTATTTCTCGATATCTTCTGGACAGATGAGCCAATCCGATGACTCTCCATTAAAGTAATGTGACGCTTCACCTCCCTTATCCGTAAAGGCTGATTCGCAACTGGTAATAATAGTCTGGGCAGACAGTTGTGTAGCGCACATAGCTAGCGCTAGATAAATAAATTTCCTCATGATTTTAAAATTCGTGTAATTCCTAGTTATGAAATGAAATAAAAGGGTCTTAGGGCTTATAACATTTGCACAATTATAAAGAAGCCAAAAACGATGCCATGAGCGTAGGGGTAAGACTTAAAATATGTGTCTTAATAGATTATGTGATGAACGACATCTTTAACTCATCAATGATTACAACTCCACTACTAGCTATTTCCACTTATCATTAACAGCTATAGTGTGATAGTCAAAAGAACTACCCCACAATTGGCCATCCATCAGTATATAATTATAAATGCTGAAGCTGCGATTCTTTTCATTCTAAAAGTTAGAAACAAAAAAAGGTGATCGGAAAAACCGACCACCTTTGATTACATCTTATATAATCATTAGTCACGAATTTCTAATGATTAAGTTTTTTTTTTAATCTCTCTGTAGCTTACTTAAAAGTCTTAGAAACTCCACATACAACCACACAAGAGTTACTAATAATCCCATCGCTGCGAACCACTCCATATATACTGGTGCTCCTTGCTCTTCACCCTTTTCAAACATATCAAAATCTAAAAGTAGATTAAGAGATGCTATCACAATGATCACTGCACTAACTCCGATACCCATCATTCCTGTATCGTGAAGCATTGCTACTTCGAATCCAAAGAAATGACCTATCCATCCAAACAGATACAGAAAGAAAACTGCCCCAGTTGCCATAGCAACTCCCATTTTAAACTTCTCTGTAACCTTGATAAGGCCAGATTTATATATGGCAAGCATCATAAATAATGTACCAAATGTAAGACCTACCGCCTGTAAGACGATGCCTTCAAAAGCAGAAGCATACATTACTGATATAGTCCCTATAAACAAGCCTTCAAGCAAGGCGTATAAAGGCGCTAAAAATGGAGCTAACTTCGGCTTAAACGAAGCTACTAGCAATGCTACAAATCCTCCACCTGCTCCCACGTATAATAAAAACATGGAAGGCATAAACCAAGCAAGCGCGGTAGTAACTAACATCATACTAAAAAGTAAGAGTGTCTTATTTACCGCACCATTGACAGTCATTACGTCATTGTCGTATCTATTAATCATCATTCCTGATGAATCATACTTTGGTTTGAAAGAATCCTCTTTCAGCATTGGATTACTACTTGATCCAAATAATTTATTTGCCATAATTCTTTAATTTTCTATATCTAATTAGGTTTTAACCTATACATAATATAACGTATAATCGCTAATAAAGATTCCAAACCTTAATTACCCAACTCTTGTTTATATTTCTCTATAGATTCTTCGATAGTCTCTCTTCTATTCTCATGACTTGGGTGAGTACTCTGCCACTCTGGCTTAGCTCCACCACCAGAACCCGATTCCAATATATCCATAACTCCTTTGAGTTCTCCAGGATTATAACCAGACTCCATCATTAGTCTTACACCAAAGTCATCTGACTCTAACTCTTGTTCACGACCATACTTCATATTAACTAAATTACCAATCATCTGAGCGGCTTGCTGTGTATTATAGTCGCCACTAGCTATTACTGCAGCTCCTGTGAGCCCACTAGTCAGATCCATCTTAGCCATTCGCTCAGCACCATGCCTATGGATAACGTGACCGATCTCATGTCCTAGTACTCCAGCCAGTTGATCTTCGTTTTCGAGCTTACCATATAGTGCTGCCGTAATAAACACTTGACCACCTGGTAAAGCAAATGCATTCATTACATTAGGATCAGCTAATAGGTGAAATTCATAATTGTAACCAGAAGCTCTGGCAATAGTATTATTGATCAATCTAGCTCCTACCTTATCTACATGGTCTTGAGCCGCCTGATCAGGATGTAAACCTCCATGCTGCTGTGCCATCTGTGGTGCAGATTGCAACCCAATAGCCACTTCTTGTTCCGGAGATATACTTACGTGCTGCTTTTCTCCAGTGATAGGATTGACCTGTGTATTAGTCATGTACTTAAAAAAGTAAAATCCTGCTATAAGTAGCCCAATGAGGATCGTCCCTTTAAGCGATCTTCCTCTACTTCTGGTTTGTCCGCCACCATAGTTAGGTTGTCTGTATGCCATTACTGTTATGTTTTTGTTTTGTATTAAAGCTTATTACAGTAAATATAATGGAAATGTGGCTATAGGTAGTTCCATGAATAGCTAAAAGAAAATTGCCTATCTAGAGCCAATAACTAAAAAGAGCCGACCTCATCGGTACGACTCTTCCTTTATTTCATCTTACTTCCGAGATCAACTGAAAAAAATGATCCTTACAAAAGTTGTGCAATCTAATTTATAATCTTGAGTTATTTCGTAAAATCAAAGGGCTAAACCCACATCAATCAAGCGTCTTACTAAATGATAATCAACTATTTACAACCCAAATTGATTTTACATTACTTCACTCTTACGGTAGTACTTTCATTGATCCAGCACCCCACTTTAAATGCACTCCCTTCCTTAATACCTCTTTGAAAAATATCCTCTCTACTTGGCATATACTGTGAATATGTATTGATCCACTTGTTAGCCTCTCCTGCTACTGATGGATCTATCTTTTTGGCATATTGAAACTTATCTATGGCTGGCCATGTCACTATCTGACTATCCCAGCCTCTACCTGGACCACAAAGGGGACCACTACTTGCATATAGTTTTCCGATGAGTATATATGGCTCTCCCCAATTAGATTTCATATTAGCTGCATCTCTCGCATACTTTCTTGCAGACGAAAAATTCTTAATGTCACCATAGTAGATTTTAGCTATCAGTAATGTGTATTTGGCTTTTTTCTCCACATCAGTGGTCTGATCAATAAACTTCTCAAATAACACTATAGCTCCTTTATAATCTCCTGTGGAATACAAATCAAATGCTTGCTTGAGTAATCCTGGAGGCGGTGGCGGAGTAAAACAATTTTTGTCCTTAGCCGCTTTTACTTCAACTAACCTAGGATCGTTGATATCACATTTTCCTCTAAGCATACGACGATAAGCAAGTTCTATCACTTCACAATCTGCAGGACTCTCTAAAAACTGTGTATAATACTTATTACTATAGTAATCACAATCATAGAAGTCATCAACTCCCTCTAAGGACTCCAATCTATTAGGAGCATAATCAGCAATAATATTCCAAGCCTCACACTTATTGCCACATGTCGCTAAACCATGTGCGATAGCACTATCTAAGGTCACTGCAAGCTTTGATCCTTCTTCTTTACTTATCTTTCCATCTACCACTCTATCATGTAGCAAACTAGAAAATGGATTGATCACAAAATAATCAGCCTCTTTCCCTTTAGATTCTACAGCTTCTTTAAATAGATTGAATGTCTTATCTGCATCACTATATTCATGAAAATTGTAGTAATAATCAAACGCCTTTCTTCCTTTGATGGTCGCTTCATTGCCGAAACATTCTACGCGCTTATCATAGATCATCATCACTGTGTCCACGTAGGCTTGCTTTTGCATTTTATCTTGAGCCTTCTTAAATAAGTCCGTGTATATCTTTACTCCATCATCAAAATGATATTGAATACGACCATTGGCTCCTGGCGCTAACTGATAAGCTTTTTGCCAAAGAGGAAGAGCCTTGGCCATATCTCCTGCTTTGACAAAGTCACGATAGAGAACAAATGCTGTCTCTGCTTCATCTCTATCTCCGCTGTTGAGCTGCGATAAAGTGGTACATGGTGTAAGTGCTTCGGCAGGTGCTTCTACAACTGGAGTTTCTTCTATTACCTCTTCTGCTATGGCCGTAGCCGTCTTACTTCCACAAGAAGTTAATGCAAAAACAAACGCTCCTATTATTAGTATTTTTATTTCTTTCATATATGTATAACTATCAATCTTTAAATATTGCTCCAATTTTTGGTTGGTTCCTTTTGTCTTTGAAACATTTCTTTGATTTTGTTTCGTCGTTTCCGTTTTCCTATCGAAAAGCCGGAAAACCATTTTTCAAAACGCGGAATTGTCGCGTTTCGTCGTTTCCGTTTTTCTATCGAAAAGCCGGAAACTAATCTATGTATTCAACTTTTCTCATGAATCGTAAGCCAAACTTAATCTCAAAAGTTAGGTTTCGTACTTTTCTTTCTTGAAGAGTCACTGTTTGTAAATTGAATGGGTTGACCACATTTGGTATCGCCTGCTGTTCGTATTGATTACTCAGATCAGGATTCACTGTTAATTCTATAAGCCCTCCTATCAATTCACTGAATTCAAAATCCCAGCCACCACCAACTGTCACACCATAATTATATTTTCTGATAAAATCCTCTACAGGGTAATATGCCGATTGAAATACTACATATTCACTAAGGTTAGATCCGAGCGTATACTCACCTCTCACTCCTACCATATAGTACGGACCAGAGTTCGTTTTACTAGTAAGCTTTTGCTTCGCTCCTATTTCGAGTACAAGATTATCAAATTGAAAACTTTGAGTAGCCGCATTACCACTCAAAAAATTAACACGTGTAGAACTACCACGAGTGTGAAAACCCAACTGTGCATACAACGATCCTCTGCTGTACTCATCATGCGTTTCTATAAATATATCTCCATTAATACTGAGATAAGGGTCTCGTTCAAAACCATTCCAATTTTGGACATTAAATGACAATACACCTTTGGGTCCAAACCAGAAACTTTGTGAAAAGGCTGAATTAATCGTAAAAAGGCAAATCGCCAGGATAAGAATGTTCTTTAGCATAGTATCAGTGTATTAATCAATAAAGAGCGTACTTCGCTCTTAATGCCAAAGATAGATGTTTACTAAGCCTAATCCAACAATTTATTCTCCATAGTAATTCTCACTAATCCTGCAGTATTACGCGCATTCATCTTAGCGAGTAGACTTGATCTATGCGATTCTACCGTTTTGAGGCTAATAAACAGTTCTTTAGCGATCTCTTGCGTCGTAAATTCTTCCACAATCAATTTTAGTACTTCCTTTTCTCTTCGAGATATTTTTGGAATAAAACCTTTAGTACTATTAGATGCTTTACGAGACTTCATAAGACTCTTCATAATGGTCTGAGTTACATCCTTACTAAAGTATGTCTTCCCATCATTAACTGTGCGGATCGCCGTAAGAAGCTCTTCGCGACCAGTATTCTTTAATATATATCCCTCTGCACCATGATTAAGTATCTCGGTTACAAAACTCTCTTCGTTAAACATAGAGATGGCAAGAATCTTCGTGTCTTTAAAATCTTTGTTGACAATTTTACATACTTCTATACCATTCATCTCAGGTAGATTGACATCCAATAAGACAAGGTCTGCAGATTCCTTTTTTAGAAATTCAATCACTGAAGGTCCATCATAACACCTTCCTACCACTTCTATATCTTTTTCATCTTTCAGAATAGAGTCGATACCATCTACAAACATAGTGTGATCATCCGCAACGAGTACTTTTATAGTTTCTTCCATTGTCTTTCCATTTAATTGAAATGAATAGTAACACGCTACTAATATCATTTCGGTCATATATATAATACTCCAAGCACTAAAATGATTGCGCGCAGGTACAATTATTTAAGATATATCAATCTCAGTATACACTAGGTGTAAACTCACAATCCAAAGGTATGGCGAAATCTACTATATAACTAGGGGTATTCCCCCAATAAAATAAATGGGTGTAATTGCCGATTGATAATGCCTAATCATAATCGATATTTGTATCATACAATTGCTAAAGAGCATGTAACACTTATAGACACTTTAACAAATAGTGTAATAAAAGATAAAATTGAAAAGTTGGTTTTTTAAAACAGGAAGAGGATGATTCAAATCTCTTCTTAACATTAAGATGTAGTAGTTATGCGTCTTAATAAATTTACGGAATGAGCAATGCGCACGCTACTGAATAACAGGTAGATGTTGTGTTCCAAACCTATGAGTTCTGCCTAGAATCTTATATTTCATGACAAACGTGAAAAAATTATATTCTATCTGCAATTCAGTAGTTCGCATTGTCAATTCAACCAATTCTTCATCAACCATATAAACATCTCTGATTATAATCAGTACTTAAAAACTGCATAATGACAGAGACCAAGACGTAAATACTCATTGGGATTGACTATTGCATTCTAAGAAATACCCTCAAAAAGTTGAGGGTATTTCTTTATTTTAGGACTATCCGTTTTGTAATTGCAAGGTTAATCATTTGATTTGCGATCTTTAACAATTAATGATCTATAAAGACACATATCGTTTCCCCCAATATCTCATAGTCCAAACTTTCCTTTGGGCTCTACTTTTGTGTACTACCCTCTCTGCTCAGACACGCATTGACAGCACTTATAGCTTCACTCAACTCAACGACAATCTCAAGAAGGCAAGAGACACCAAAAATATCAGTGAATTAGCTATCAACTATTACCTACTAGCCAACTTCGAAGCTGAAATCAATGCTAATCAGATCCAAGCATTTGATTATTATACTCGTGCGATAGAGTACTATCGTATCCTCGATGATATTGAGAAGATTAACGAAATCAAATACATCATTGGTAATAGATATGCCGATGCTGGACTATACAAAGAAGCTATAGATCAGTATGAAGAGCTATTAACCTATTATAAAGAAAATGACAATCTATATATGCGAACTTATCTCCGTGCTAAGTTGGCAGATGTATACCACATCACTGGAGATATCGACCAAGAATATGAATATCTTAATCAATCGATTGAACTAAATAGAACCCTTCGTGATACTTCTTTGATGATAGATTTCATGTTGAAAAAATCAAGAAATTACTTGACGCTTAATGAGAAAGATAGCGCGTTAATCATGTCGTATCAAGCCTTTAAAATTGCCAATACTATAGATGATAAAAATCGCTTAAGCAAAAGTCTATTTAATATAGCACAAATCAATCTAGAGAATAAAGAATATACTAAAGCATTAAAGTACTATAGAGATGCTGAGAAAATAATTCCAAAAAAAGCATATAGCCTTGACCGCAGAGATATATACATGAAATTATCAGAGGTATATGACACCTTAGATAGACACAAAGATGCTTATGCTTATGCGCTCAAATATGCCTACATCAATGACAGTATACTCAATCATGACAAGGTGCAAGCAGAGTACAAACTTGCTCTTAGATTTGAGACCAATGAGAAGAAAAAAGACATTGCCAATCTAGAGCAAGAAAAAGAGAAAGAACAAGAAAAAAACAAGCAACAACGAAGAGCGCTGTACTTGCTTTCTGCAGGTCTAGCCATGCTCCTTGCGTTAGTATATTTTATTATCCGATTTTATACTACACGTATCAAGACGGAGAAGATCATAACCCAGCAAGAGAAAGAAATACGGATGCGTAAAATTCAAACATTAGAGGATGATGTAAAGATGAAAGGTATGCAATCTATGATCGCTGGACAAGAGATGGAAAGGGAACGAATTGCTCAAGATCTTCATGATAGCCTGGGAGGCTTATTGTCAACTGTCAAACTCCAATTTGATAGTGTACAGGCTCGCCACGCTGAGATTAAAGATCTAGTAGAATATCAAAACGCTAACAAGCTGTTAGATTCGGCAGTAGAAGAGGTTCGGTCCATATCTCGTAACCTGCAGCCAGGCGCACTAGCCGAATTAGGACTGGTGCCAGCTCTCAAAGACCTCATTAACAACTTCGATGGAGACCATTATCCAGAAGTAGATCTCCAAGTCTATGATGTACCTAAAAAGATAAATAATATCGTTGCCTTATCTATATTTAGAGTGATCCAAGAACTCCTTTATAATAGTGTCAAACACGCTAAAGCGACTGAAATACTCATTCAGATCAATAAAGAAAACGATGAACTCGTAATCCAATTTGAAGATGATGGAATTGGCTTCGATATGGAAAACCTAAAGCACAAAGGTATGGGACTCGAAAACATGAAATCGAGAATCAACTTCCTTAAAGGTACTATCTCATTTGACAGCAAGCAAGGAGAAGGACTCTCAGTACTGATTCATGTAGACTATAATTAAATCAAGTCATTGCAATCTAAGAAAAGGATTGATTCTAAGTTAGAGTTCAAACGATTACCTTTAAGGCTAGATGAATATACCTAGTCCAATTCAACAAATACATGATCCCATTTGGGATGATCAGCAGATTGAACTCTATATCAAAAGAGAAGATCTCATACATCCTATAGTCAATGGAAATAAATACCGTAAGCTCAAATACAATCTAGCTACTAATCCTAATAGCATCATCACTTTTGGTGGCGCTTTCTCTAATCATATACATGCTACTGCGTCGGCAGGAAAACTATATAATATTCCTACTGTAGGAATCATACGTGGAGATTTAGATGAAAACAACCCCACCCTAGTCTATGCTAGATCATGTGGTATGGACCTCCGATTTGTTGATAGGTCTGCTTACAAACTCAAAGAAAACTCCGAAGCTGCAATAGCTATCATTAATGAATTTACTGACCCTCTGATCTTACCCGAAGGGGGCAACAACTTATTGGCAAGAAAAGGAACGGCAGAAGTCGCTACAGAAATAAACGCTCAGATTCCTAATGTAAATTACATTGCCTTATCTGCTGGTACAGGAGGAACTGCGAGTGGCATACTCAGTCAAAAAAATAAGCATCACAAACTGTTAGTATTTAGCGCATTGAAAGGAGATTTTCTTAGAGATGAAATAATAGTGATGACTGGCTTATCAAATTTCGAATTGCAGACAGACTATCATTTTGGCGGATACGCTCGTACTAAGCCTGAACTTATTGCCTTTATCAATCAATTTTATAAGAAGCATCAAATCATCCTGGATCCCATATACAATGGCAAAGGCCTATATGGAATTGTAGATCTTATTAGACAAGAAAAAATATCGAAAGGCAGTAAAATTGTCTGGGTCTTAACTGGTGGCCAACAAGGCAATACTGCATGGAACTACATGAATGGCGGTGGCCTAGTAGAGCCTAGCTAATAGCCATACATTTATGCATAGAACTCCTTATGAAATCTCAGTCCTAATAAATGAATTTCATTTTCAGAAATATATGAAGCAACTAATTATTACTTAAGTTATCTTTGAAACTATTAACTCAAAAGTCAAACCTACCAATTGGATATAGTCAAAATATATCGCGATGCTTTCTCTGGACTTAATAGAGATATATGGCTCATTACTTCTGTAATGTTTGTCAATCGATTAGGTACACTTATACTTCCATTTATCACATTATATACTACACAAGAGATTGGCTGGACCAAACCTCAAGCAGGTGTTGCCGTGGCTTGCTTTGGAGCAGGATCACTTGCAGGATCTTATCTTGGTGGATGGCTTACCGATAAGATTGGATATTACAAAGTATTTCTATTCTCGCTTATTGGTGGAGGATTAGCATATTATGTATTGCAGTTTTTTACTAGCTATATTGCTTTATCTCTTGGTCTATTTGTAGCCTCTACCATTGCTGATTTACTAAGGCCAGCTCTATATACAGGTATCCGATTTTTCACAGATGAGAATACTCAGACTCGTGCAGTATCCTTACTTCGTATGGCGTTTAACTTAGGCTTTGTGATCGGTCCTGCGATTGGTGGAGCGATCATTGCATTAACCTCTTACAAGTGGATCTTTATATTAGATGCATTCACTTGCTGGGGAGCCGCTATCATGACATACTTCTTAATCAAAGATTACAGCCATAAGCAATTTGAAAATAACGTACTCGATGAAGAAGTATCTGTTGAGATTAAAAATCCTTATAGAGACAAGCCTTACCTTCTTTTCTTATTCTATAGTCTATTGATGCTGATTGGATTTTTTCAAATCTTGTTTACCGTTCCACTTTACTTGGAGGAAGTGGCACATTTCAGTACTGATGAGATTGGTATTTTCTTTGGTATCAATGGAGCCTTAGTATTTATTCTTGAGATGCCCTTGGTCCAGTATGTAGACAAAAGAAAAGTCATAATGAAAGCCATGGTGGTAGGTTCGGCAATGATCGGAATTGGACTACTAGCACTTATATCGCAGACCTACATTCTAATTTCTTTAGCTATATTCTTACTACTTACTGGAGTGGGAGAAATTGTAAATTTTCCATTCATCAGTACGACTGCTCTGAAGCGTGCGACTGATCAAAACAGCGGTAAGATGTTAGCGATGACATCAGTTATGTTTTCAGTTTCGCTGATCGTAGCTCCACCTCTAGGCACGACCATTTTGGAACATTATGGCTATACCGTCTTATGGATTACCATGGCTACCTTATGCTTTATTTCTGCAGTAGGATTGCAGAGTGTCCGACATTATTTCGATTGATTGTTGTTAGATACGTACTCTAAGATATCTACCCATCACATCTCTCATTCCCTATTCTTACCCATAAATACATTCATCTTAGGGTTTACCGGATTTTCATTAGTTCGGCGAAAACTTACGATCTGTCCAGTATGATAGATCGCATCTGATAGATGGCCATTAAGTAAATGCCAAAACTCATAAGTAGACACTTTATCTCCACGTTGAAAAATAATTTTTCTTGTACTCATATCCATATTAGGATCCGCGATGAGTAAATCACTAGCTTTCTTGATATTCATTAGACTTTGGTGTCTCATTTCCTCATATGAAAGATCGATTTTCTCACTTGACTTTACATTAGGCTTTCCAGAGATACAATTCAATATGCTTTTACTCAATCCATGTATATGCTCAATAGTTTCTATGACATTAGATGCATCTTCACTAGGCCGAAAGATTAGATCATCGTCAGTAAGACCTTCAGTGGCCCAATAGTATCTATATCCAAGTCCATCAATCGTACGTGCTACTATGGTAGCTGCAGTAAATACATCTGGATATGATTCTATGGATGCATAAGGTGTTTTTTCCATGACCTGATTTTGTGATTGAGCTGATGAGATAGATAAGAAAACACTAATTGCTAATACGGACATATAATGATACATGATAAATGTAAACTAGATAGGTGATCAATGCTCCAAATTTACATAATCATTGAGCTATTGATCACCATCGTCCAGCAATAAAATCACTTCTTTAGCCTCTGAAGACAAGATTGAGTTTCAAAAATCGATTTTTTAGATGTATCTCTCCCAGATTGTTACCATTGGGTCCAGTAGCCATTATAGAATTTACTGTATTTAATTGATGACTCGCCGTGAGTTGAATTTCTGCATATCTCCCAATACTATAGGCTACACCTAAGCTCGCACCAAATAGATTTCTAGTATCAGCAAGATCTGAAACCGTTATATGTTCACCTTGATACTCATACGATTGATTAATTAGATAATCGTAAAAGACATCACCCATGATGGATAAATCACCAACCAATTGATATTGAAGCCCAACTGGCAAATGAAAATAAACGGCTGTCAAATCTCTATCGCTCAAGGTTTCACGATGCAAATGAAAATTTATCCCAGGACTGCCTGTCACTTTAATTTTCTCTGAAAGGCTATAAGCTGCATATAAGTTGATTGCTGGCGAAAATTGAGCCTCATCATTATATATACTATAGTCATCAGAAAAATTAGTCCCTTCGTAATAATCACCATAGATAAGACCTACCCCAATTCCATATTCCATTTTGGATTGTGCATAGAGAGAGGACGTAATCAATAAGATAACGAATAGAGTGAACACACTCTTTTGATATTGATAATAATGCATTGTAATAAATAGTTTAGTGAAGTATATCTTCTCCATTCTTTGCGTTTGCTTAATACTCTAACATCGTTTTAAATACTTTATTTTACATCATGAAAAATTTTATCCGTCTACCTGAGAGTACTGATCGTTCACTAAGGGCGTGGAGTGCTGTAGATGAGCACATCCTTAAGCACTTAGAAGAGGAGAAACTTAGCCTAGAGAACATTACCCTATTGCATGATCGATTTGGATATATGACTTGTCAATTGATAGTTAATACACCTACTACCCTGACATACTTGGATAGCCAAAAACAATCCATACTCCGCAATACCTCCACCAATTGGATCTCAATAGAAGACTTAAATATAAGATCGATACTAGATGACATTCCTCCTGTCGGAAAGATAGCGGTAATGAAAGTACCTAAGTCTTTAGATCTCTTTCGATTATATCTCACCAAACTCACTAATTCTTTACCTGTAGATGGAGCGGTAGTTGCCGGATTTATGACAAGGCATTTTTCCAAAAGCATGCTAGATATAGCAGCAGAATATTTCAATGAAGTATCACAATCTAAAGCTTGGAAAAAATCAAGACTACTATTACTCACTAGCCCAAAGAAAAGCAATGACAAGAAGATTGATATTTTCAAAACTATCCTCTACCAAGATCATCAATACAAGCAATACTTAGGTGTATTCTCTGCTAACCATATAGATTATGCCACTCAATTTTTGATAGAGCATTTAGAGCTGCGAAACATAGAAAAAAGCTTTTTAGATATCGGATGCGGAAATGGAGTAATCGGCAAACACCTACTAGAACAACGAGATTGGGAAGAGGCTGTAATGATAGATGATTCGGTATTAGCAACTGCTTCGACTCAAATAAATCTAGAAAATCATAATGCCGTTCAAATAAAAACACAATACCATTTGGACAATTTCTCTGATGGTAAATTTGATCTGGTGATTACCAATCCTCCATTTCATTTTGAGTATGAAGTAGATCCAAGCATAGCTATTCGCCTGATGTCTGATACTCAAAGAATATTATCAAATAATGGTCGACTCATCATCGTGGCTAATAGACACCTCAACTATAAGAGTCAACTTTCGCAGTGGTATGATACAGTTAACATCCTGATAGAAAATGACAAATTTATAATCTACGAGGCAATGAAATGACTTCAAATTTCGCTTCAGTTGCTGATAGAAAAACATAGAAGCATGAAACGAGGTTAGATTAATAATGTCTTTCATAAAAACAAACCGCTACTATGTCAAATAATATCCTAGTTATAAATGGAAGTGCTCGAGCTAATAATAATACGGCTAGATTAGTCCATCATCTCTTGAGTGCAAATATTAATATGATTGAGCTTTCGGAAGTAAAAGTGTCTCATTACGACTATGATGGCCACTACCCTATTGATGATAGCTTCCAGGAGATAACCGATCAAATGCTAGAAGCAGATATTATCATTCTTGCTACTCCAGTCTACTGGTATACCATGAGTGGACATATGAAGGTATTCTTAGACCGATGGACAGACTTAGTCACTACACACAAGGCAAAAGGAAGAGCGCTCAAAGGAAAGAAAATAGCTATCATAGCTCAAGCTACGAGCGAAGCTATGCCATCTGGATTTGAGCAACCTATTAAATTAACCGCGGAGTACATGGATATGGAATACTTAGGCGGAGTATTTTGGGATATGAGAAGACCGTTTAGTGAAATTCAAGAATTGAAATCACAATTTCACCAAATCTTAAACACTTAAATCGAATAGTAATACACCTCTAACAATCAACTCTACATTATACTGCAATGCAGCTTATCTCAACATTCACATATTTTGGTAGATTAGCCACTTCCACAAGCTCTCTTGCTGGAGCAGTATCTTCATCAAAGTATTGAGCATAGACTGCATTGATTCTACCATACATCTCCATATCTGCTACAAATACGGAGCACTTCACCACATTATCTAATGTCATTCCTGCTTCAGAAAGCACTGCTTTGATATTTTTAAATACTTGATGCGTCTCGTCTTCGATATTTTCTAGTACCAATTTTCCTGTAGTTGGATCTATAGCTATTTGACCTGACATATAAAGTGTTCCATTAGCTAGAACAGATTGATTATATGGTCCTACTGGAGATGGAGCCTTAGTAGTATTAATTATTTTTTTCATCAGTTGATATTTGAAATGCAAGTTATGAATCCTTTTACTAAAAGAAACTTAGTTATGGAATTTAACGCGTTTCTTAGTTCCTCTCACTATCAGATTCTTCGTGGCGGAATTTAACGCGTTTCTTAGTTCCTCTCACTATCAGATTCTTCGTGGCGGAATTTAACGCGTTTCTTAGTTC
>CALKJD010000036.1 GCA_937995755.1 uncultured Saprospiraceae bacterium
AAGATGTTTAAAAAAGCATACGAAGACAGAGGCTTAGCTCCAGAGAATCTTAGTAGAACCCTTGAAGACTCAGGAACTGTGACTTCAGTACTTATACCATGGAATACCTGTGGAGCTTACCAGTCAGGCGTATTGGGAGTGGGAGTAGGAGAGTATTTTATCTATGCTATATTCAATTGGTTGAGTCCTATCATGACCTTGATATTTGCGGCATTCAAAATCAAAATAAGAGAAGCGGTAAAGAGATAAATAGCTATTGCCTAGAGGATTAGTTATTGGGCTAGAACTCACTATATTTGTGACTCAATATACATTAAGACTTTACTGTGCTATTTAATATAAAACCATTCGAACGTAAAATATTTGAGCTTCTCAAGATGTCTAGTCAAGAACTTGGCTATCCGACCTATGTCGTAGGTGGATATGTACGAGATCGCTTACTAGCTAGAGAAAGTAAGGATATGGATATCGTATGCGTAGGCAGTGGTATCGAACTCGCACAAAACTTAGCATCAAAATTACGGCCTATACCAAGACTCGTAGTCTATAGTAGGTATGGTACAGCTATGCTCAGGCATAAGGATCTAGAGATAGAGTTTGTAGGTGCGCGTAAAGAATCATATAGGCAAGATAGTAGAAAACCAAGTGTCGAAAATGGTAGTTTGGAGGATGATCAGAATAGGAGAGACTTTACTATTAATGCTTTAGCAGTGAGCCTCAATGAGGAGAATTATGGTGAAATTATTGATCCATTTAATGGATTGCGCCATTTAGAAGAGAAGTTAATAATCACTCCTCTAGAGCCAGGAAAGACATTTAGCGATGACCCTCTAAGAATGATGAGAGCGATTCGGTTTGCCACTCAGTTAGACTTTACCATTGATCCAGTTACTTTTGAAGCGATTAAGGAATATAAGAATAGGATTCATATTATTTCTAAAGAACGTATCACTACAGAGTTAAATAAAATAATGATGTCTAGTAAGCCATCTGTGGGGCTTAATCTTCTTTTCGAAAGTGGATTATTAGAAATTATTTTTCCAGAGATGACAGCGCTACATGGCGTTGAAATAATAGATGGTAAAGGGCATAAGGACAATTTCTATCATACGTTAGAGGTCATTGATAATATTTGCCCTCATACAGATAACCTTTGGTTGAGATGGGCCGCTCTCATGCATGATATAGCAAAGCCACCGACGAAGAGATTTCATAAGGAACATGGTTGGACTTTTCATGGTCATGAAGCTTTAGGAGCTATTATGGTCCCTAAGATATTCAAGAGACTCAGATTGCCAACAGATCATAAGATGAAGTATGTGCAAAAATTAGTGCGCCTTCATTTACGTCCGATTGCACTTACTAAAGATGAAATTTCTGATTCCGCAGTACGAAGACTACTTTTTGACGCGGGTGAAGATATAGAAGATTTGATGACGTTATGTAATGCAGATATTACTTCTAAGAACATGAAAAAAGTGAAGCGATTTAAGCAAAACTTTACGCGTGTCAAAGTAATGATGGCAGAGCTCGAAGAAAAGGATAAAATAAGGAATTGGCAGCCACCAGTATCAGGAGAGGAAATCATGGCAACATTTAATATTCCTCCATCTAGGGAAGTCGGTCAAATCAAAACAGCCATCAGAGAAGCTATTCTTGATGGAGATATCGAGAATGACAAAGAAGAAGCTATGGCTTTTATGATCAAAGTAGGAGAGGGCCTTGGGCTAAAGGCGTAGAGAAATACACTAGTTCAGTATTATTCTATTTCATTTTAAAACTGGCAATAATTTTATTTCCTATTTCTTTGTATTGCTCATAGTCATCTAGCTTCGATGTGAAAGTGAGTATATAAGCTGTCTTATCAACGATCCAAAAACGCTGTTCAAATCTAAGGGTATAATCATTTTGTTTTCCTGTGTAGATCAATTGATGCTGCTCTATTCCGTCTTTAGAGATTCGATCGCTAGAGATGATATCTCCTTCTTTAATAATAGCTATTACTTGATCAGTACTCATATTTACAAACTGATCTAAGGTGACATTGTAAGCAGATAAATCTTGTGTGATTAGATTTACATTCTCTTTAAAATTATCAGCTACACTTACCAAACGACTGAAAATGAAAAACTTCGATCCCATAGTACCGCTATCATCTAGATCCCAATTTTCAGGGTAAGTGATACCGTATTTGTCATTAGATAAAACCTCCCAGTTAGTCTGAGAAATACCCATGAATGGTAATAAGAGAAATAAGAAAATTGATAATTTGATAATGCGTTTCATCTATTTGTGTTTTGACCGTCACAAGGTATGGTATTAGAAAGAGAGATTGTATGTTATTTGCTTATTTAGGAAAACCTTAGGCTATCTAACTACAGTTATGTCACCAGTTAGTACGGATGACGTAAGCTCATTTTCTTTCTTGTATTTTATAAAATAGGTATACACTCCAGGGATTGCTTTCCTGCCTGAGACATTGCCATCCCAGATAGCCAATCCTTTATAGGTATGTACAGGGTTGCCCCATCGGTCATATATAGTGGATTCTAATATTTTAATACCCGCAGATGAATATTCAAAAAGATCATTGGAACCATCGTCATTAGGAGAAAATATATTGGCTAATGGACCGAGTGCGCAACTTTCTTCGGCTACGCTAAATAGCTGTGTGGCTTCTCCACAGTAATTTGAATATGTAGCGATATAGTTACCTGCATTACTGACAGTAATAGCATCTTGGATTAAGCCATTACTCCAAGTAGGTGTGATCATATTTTCGCTATAAAGAACAATCTGAGCATCGCTACACTTGATTAGTGATTGGTCTATATCACTCTGAGGACTGATTTCTCTTGTAAGAATAAAATGGTCAATAGAATTACATCCTCTTGGTGTAGTATATTCATAAGTATATTCTCTATCCTCTGATAAATATTTGACAAAAGAAGTATCGCCATCATCCCAAAGGATGTTTTGATATTGGAAAGACGATAAGTCAATTAATAAGCTTTCATCATTGCAAACAGTGTCATCAAGCGCGACCAATATTTCGTCATCTTCAATATCAATTAAGATACTATCTACATACTCGCAACCAGCGAAAATCAATCTGTGTTTTAAATAGAAATTTCCTTCGTTATTTAACAATATATTAGACGGTGTTTTAGTAGTATCAGTATATAGAAACTCTGGTACAGTCCATATTGAATTTCCCATTTGGTTGATCGAAGTGTCCATGATTTCTATTTCCTCACCAAAACAAAGAATAGAATCGAGTACTTCAAAATTGGCATTAGGAGGAGTTGTGGGTGTACAAATATGTATCGTTTCGAGCGAGATAGGAGTGACATTTTGAACCTCATCTAATTCAAGGTTCGCTATTTGCTTTACTTCTACAGGGACTGGAGTCAAATTGATTTCTACAGGATAGGTATCATAGCACATTGGTATACTTTGACAATCATCGGCCTCACCATTTTCATCGATGCTCCTTATATAATAACCTAAGTCTTGAGTTTGATTTAACTCACCAAAACTGAGGATATGATTATTCATAGATGTAACACCCACCGTGAATCGTTGAGCTAAGTCTAGCATAACTTTTTGAAGGATAAGATTTCCATCTGTGTCAACCTTCATGATTCTATTACCTTGTAGGTTAGCAGAGTTATCATTTGGTCCAGTAAATACTAGATTGTTTTGATTGTCAACATAAGTTCTAGATAGATTAATTCCGGATAAAGTTTTCGATAGATTTGCTATTTTTATTGACCATATGATATTGAGGTTTGGATCAAATTTTATAATTGTACCATCGTAGCAAGAAGCAAAAAAATTGCCATCATTGTCGAGAGCTAACGCAGAGATACGAGGGCCCTCATAAGAGTATGATAATAATACATTTCCCATTTCATCAAGTTTCATTATTGCAGGTGCTCCACTGCTATTATTTAAGCCGATAGGATCTATATTGACATATCCATGATGAAAGGCAGCGACACTGCCACTATTAATCGCCACGGCTGCTAAAGGGACATTTAAGTCCGCTCCATTAATAGTATAGGCTAAGCTGAATTTTGGATTTAGAAATTGATCATATTTGTAAAGTAATGCATCCCTTTGTGCTGAATTGTTTTTTTCTGAACGCCATTCAATGACGTCAGTGTTCTCCTTGATTATTATATTGTCTAAAGTGTACGTGAACAAACTGTCATTGTATGACTTATATTCTCCTGTCGAAGTATTGACTGAGATAAGATGAATATTGTATTCCGAAGTGATGTCATTAAAATGATTACTTGTGCAACCAACTATGTATTGGGTTGGTGAAACTCTCATTAGATTACAATCGAAAATATAGTTCTCTTCAATTTCAGAAAGTATAATATTAATTGCATCTACGGCTTGACCATTTTCATCAACTGTAAATATTTTAAGTTCATTGGCCGCGAAAAATACTGAAGTATCTATACTGTGACCCACGACTAGAGTGCCATCGTCAAAACCTTCTATATCTAGGATTCTTATAGATTGGCCTTCATATTGGTATCTTGTTTGGAAGGTAGATTGCGCATAGCTAACCGAAATAAAAAGGCTGCACAAGCATAAGGTTACATTATATTTCATCATTCTAATATTTTTCATTTATTAAATATACAGATTGGTAAGATATGATTGGCCAGTAAACTTGTGCTTTATGTTTTAGATGACAATAGTTGTTATTTGAAGTTAGTTTATCATATACAATGAATAGAAATTTTAGCCAGCAATGTTTTGTATTATACTAAAATATTGATATTGGGATTATTTATTTTTTCCTGTTATCCAAAATTAGAATATTCGATGCGCAATTATTATTGTTTCTTTGTTATACACTAAGTTACTCCATTTATGTCTCATACTAAATCGCTCACCATAGGAATATTAGCACACGTAGATGCAGGCAAGACTTCTCTTACGGAATGTCTATTATATGCTGCTGGAGTCACGACAGATAGAGGGAGTGTAGACCAAGGTTCTGCGATAACGGATGGCTTAGCGATGGAGAAGAACAGAGGAATATCTATCAAGACAGCTACCGTGGACTTTGTTTGGCAAGACACTCAGGTGAATATTGTAGATACACCAGGGCACGTTGACTTCGCTGCAGAGGTCGATAGAGCATTGTCGGTGATAGATGTAGTAGTGTTGGTCATCTCGGCGGTGGAAGGCATACAAGCGCATACCATAAGCCTTTGGGAGAGTCTACGTGAGCGCGAGTTGCCAGTAATAGTATTTGTCAATAAAGTAGATCGAGATGGAGCTGATCCTGAACAAGTTTTTTTAGATATAGAAAAGGATTTGGGAGCGAAACTATTTACATTGAATTACGCAGATATTTCAGATCCTAACGATCCTAAACTCATAGATCTAAGTAAGGCTCAATCACAAATATTAGAGCCAATCATCGAAAAGTCGTTAGAGAATCTAGCTGATTTGGACGAAGCTTTTATGGAAAGTTATCTTGAAGGAAACCTTGGAGAAATGAATGTAATCAGTTCGTTAGGTTACGATAAAATCAAATGCAATCAATTAACAGCATTGATATATGGAAGTGCGAAACTTGGACTGGGCATAGAGTTGCTTTTGAGTACATTGACGATAATCCATATAGCATCAGATGTATATAGTAAGGAAGTTTCAGCAAAAGTATTCAAAGTAGAATATGATTCTAAGGTAGGTAGATTAGCTCATATAAGATTATATGGTGGTGATATCAGTAACAAGGACAGTGTATGGTCTCAGCACCTTCAGAAAGATATTAAAATCAATCAGATCCTGCAGCGAAAACTTGGTAAACTACAGCAAGTAGCAGAATTGACAGTAGGCGAAATCGGTGTAGTAGTTACTTCAGAATTGATATTGGCAGGTGATGTATTAGGTGCCATAGAATACGATAAAGATTTTAGCCCTTTAGGAGAGTCTGTTTTGAGTGTGCAGGCAATTGCTGATGATGAGAAAAATTATCAAAGTCTTGGTGAAGCACTTGAGATATTGAACAATGAAGATCCTCAGTTGGATTTTAGATGGTACAAGGATGATCGAGAATTTCACATGCGTATATTGGGGCCGATACAGACTGAAGTATTAAAAGATAGTTTACTCAATCGTTTTGGAATAGAAGCAACTTTTCATAAACCCCAAGTAATCTATAAAGAGACGCCCAAGTCCAAAGCGGAGGGATATGTACGATATTGGATGCCTAAGCCTTGCTGGGCGATTATGACTTTTGTAATTGAGCCAGGAGAGTTGGGTAGTGGAGTTGTATTTGATAGCAAAGTGAGAACTTCAGACATCAGTGTGAAATATCAAAACGAAGTAAAAAGAGCTATTCCTTGGTCATTGAGTCAAGGGATTAAAGGATGGGAAGTTACAGATATTAAGATCACTTTAATTGAAGGATCAGAGCATAACGTACATTCCAATCCTGGAGACTTTTTATTGGCGACGCCTATGGGTATTATGCGAGGATTAGAAAATGCCGATACCGATTTGCTAGAGCCAATGTATGCCTTTCAAGTCAAAGCACAACAAGCTTTACTAGGTGCGATTGTTAGTGATATGAATCAGATGGGGGCGCACATAGATTCGCCATCTTTTGACGGCGACTTCTTTATACTCACTGGTCGTGTATCTGTGTCACAAGCTATGGAATATAGTATCAAGTTTAATGCGACTACTTCAGGTAAAGGCAGATTGAAAATGAGGCTTGATGGATACGAAAGGACTGAAACTACAGAAGATAAAATAAGAGATTATAAAGGGGTTTCTCCTTTAGATGAATCGCAATGGATCTTACATAATAGAGGAGCGTTTAAAGCCGAAGATCGTAGAAGATAATTCTTCAACTAATGAAAATAACAATTGGGAGGTGAGAGGCTATTCTAATTTCAGTAATAATAAAATTGCTACCTTATAGGCTAGTAGGAATTTATATTATACTAAAACGTCAAGCTATGAAGAAGTTTTTTGTCTGGTCAACTTTATTAGGATTGTTAATCTACGGTTTCTTTCTAGCTAGAGGGAAATACTATCAACATAAAGAAGAACAGAGGCGTGCTGAATATTATGAAAATTTAGTTGACACTTCATCGCCAACTGTTCGCGTCATACGAGATTCTATTTTTATCGCATATCAAAATGAGACTCGTACAATACACACTTACGTACCGCCAAATTACTATAGTGATACGACGACTCGATATCCAGTGATCTATATGATGGATGGTGAATCTTCATTCAATGATCTAGA
>CALKJD010000037.1 GCA_937995755.1 uncultured Saprospiraceae bacterium
ATGAAAGCAGCGTCTGAGCATCTCTCATCCGTCACTCTAGAGCTTGGTGGTAAAAGTCCCTGCATCATCGATGATAAAATCAACATCAATAAAGCGGCACAAAAACTTACTTGGGGAAAATACCTCAACAATGGTCAGACATGTATAGCTCCTGATTATGTATTAGTACCCAAAAATAAAAAAGCAACCTTACTTACTGAGTTAACGAAAGAAATCAAAAAACAATTGGATCCAGAAGGTAAAGGATCTCAAGCTAATGAGGACTATGGGCATATCATTAGCGACAAGCATCATGCTAAATGTGTATCTCTATTGCAAGATGCTTTAGATAAAGGAGCGAAGGTAATAATCGGTGGTGAGTACGATGCTAGCACTCGATATTTTGCGCCTACTGTATTAGATAATGTTAGCGATGACATGGATGTAATGAAAGAAGAGATCTTCGGTCCTATTCTACCTGTAATCGGTTATGCTAATAAGGAGGAAGTAATCGACATCATAGCTAGTAAACCCAAACCATTGGCCATGTATATCCAGAGTAATGATCAAAAATTAATTGATTACTATATGGATAACACTTCTGCCGGAGGTACAGTCATCAATGATTTTATGATTCACTATGCTAATCCCCACCTTCCATTTGGTGGAGTCAATAATAGCGGCATAGGTAAATCACATGGATACTACGGCTTCCAAGAATTTACTAACGAACGCTCGGTAATGAGACAGCGATTTGGAGCAACTAAGCTTCTCCATCCACCTTTTACGCCTATGACAGAAAAGCTAGCTAGGATCATGGGGAAGTGGTTGAGTTAAGTGATTATAATATCGTGATATCACCTACTAATATTTCAACTTGATCACCTTCGTAAATTAGGACTTGGTAAACATACACTCCACTAGTTATGTTTTGCATCCTCGGCATCCACCCTATAGAGGGCTCGTTTGCTTTTAGATTAGTTCGTTCTGCTATTAGATTTCCCCATCTATCATAGACCAGTATATCATAGTTGACTTCGGTATTACTAGTCAAGAAAAATGATTGATTGATCGCTTGATTGGCATCTTTAGCTACCACATTGGGTAAGTAATATTGTGACTCGGTGGTGCCTACATAAATGCTGTCAATAGCAGTACATCCTTCATCCGTAATTACACTTATCACGTACAACTGATCTACAGCACCCAACACTGTAGGATACGGACAGTCACTACAATCTAGGTGTGATGCAGGCGACCAAGCGTATTCAATTATTTCTCCTCCATACGCTACATCTATCATTACTCCCTGACTGGCATCTGCATCTAGTATGTCTGCTCCTGACACTGTAGGATTATCGTATATCATAGGATAGATGGTATCAGTAACTAGACAACCGTAATTGTCCTCTGCATTTATTGTTATCGGAAGATCATTACTGACATATACATTATCTATTAGCAGCTGCTCATTGTGTGTGACAGCTATGTGATCAGAAACTACGGATAGAAGTACAGAATCTCCTTGACAAAATACGATGTCAAATGAATATTCGATAGGAACTAAAGGATAATAATCAAATTCTATTTGGTGAATAATACTGTCACAGCCTGACACAGAAACTTCGCTATACTCATAGTCCCCTGGCTCCACTAAATCTAGATCAAAATAAGATCCTCTCTCTCCCTCACATACAAAAATGCTAACTGGCATAATAGTAGGTTCGTCTGTATACTCCACTAAGAATGTATCCTTTACCATACATCCATTGACATCAGTAATAGTATACTGATATGCACCGGCGGTTGCGATATCGATAGTATTGTTTTCGCTAGCATCATTCCATAAGATCTGGGAGTCGGTTTCTATATCGATTTGAATGGATAATGTGTCTGTAGCACATAATGTAGTATCAGTGATACCCAGCGTAATTGGACTAGCATGTACTATTACCTCTATGAGAGCTGTATCTATACAGTAATCATCTGTTATAAAAATGTAGTTCACTTCGGAAGGCTCTGACAATGCTACAGTAAGAGGCGACAATAGCTGTTCCATATCGTGGACATAACCACTATAAGGTATATCATCATCTACCAATACTAGACTATCTTGCTGACAATAGCTGAGTGTTATATCTTCTATATCTTGAACTTTATCGGTGATATACAGGTACGAAGTAGCTATCGCTCCTGCTGAACCACCTTGCCATGCTTGAAGTTGTATCTCTATACTACCACCTCGATAGCTTGCTTCATCTATATACACTGTAGTGTTGATAGCTGCTGCGTAATCAACCAATGTAGTCGTGCCACTTTGCTCAATAGTTACATGAGGTGTTCCGTTCCCTCTGAGCATGTAGTTACCTGTAGGTATGCTTAGGTACTGATCTGAGAATGGTGCGACCATAGCTAATGTAATACTATCCAGTGGCAGATCATTATCCACGATCACGTCTATATCGGCTATAAGTATATCAGTATGCATACATAGCGTATCACTTTGATAATCTGTATCGATAGCTCCACTGCTATTATCTCCATCTAAATCTATGATGCGCTGACAGATGTCGTAGTCCGGCTCGTTATAATGTTCTACATCTATGATGAAAGAGATATCGTCATAGTGTGGATATGATACCACAGGAACTACTAATTCGTTTTCCACATCAAGTCTAAATATTTCTATCTCTGCTATACTCGATATGAGATACAAACCAATACTATCACAACTATGCTGATATGATATGATAGGCATAGGGATAATTGGAACTTGCGCATTAGAAAAATCTGCCAAGGTCTGGACATTCTCTGGATCATATTGATCTATTTGAAGTTGCAGCTTTTTACTATTACTTACAAATATATTATTGTCTTTATGAGTTACGTTTGCCCTCATTAATAAATCCTGTTCAAACTCAGTAAAACCTGTTGGAAAGTCAACAGTTTCTCTAATTACATTTACAGAAAAATCATCAATATTATATGTCAAATATATTTGTCCTGAACAATATAAAACAGAGTCTTCTATCCATTCTAAGCAAGACATTTGTTGAATGTTGTGAATTAAAAAACTACCAACTTTAGGAGTAAGATCTTGCAAATAAATAAGATTATCGGTATCAATTGTATAGACATATAAGTCTCCATCTCTAGCTAAAAAATAAATCTGATCTCTATCTTCCGTAAAAACAAATGACACAATTTGAAATTGCAATCCTGTCATGTCATCATGTGCAAATCTATCGCTGTGAATAGAAAATAAGGAAGTGTGGCTACCTGAAAAAATGTCTGTCTCGTACATGGTGTAAGTACCGATAAAATCTGCACCTGATATTATTTCTCTTTCGATTGCCCATGCAAAAGTACTCTGTGCATCAGATCGAGATACACAGAGCACTATCATGGCAATAGCTATAAAGTATTTAGCCATGATTATTTATTTATTGTATAAATATTCTAAGAGATTCGTTTAGTGATTCGTTACTTATATTGAAAATATAAATCCCAGTTGGGATATCTTTATTCATAAGCTGAATATCAGTAATATCATTAGAAATAGAAATCGTTTCACTCCATATTATTCTACCAGAAAAATCTACCAAAACTCCTTTAGCCAACTCTGAATTCGAATGAAAATCTAACGAATTCCCTCCATCTAGAATTACTTTTTTAAACCCGCCTTGAGACTCCATTAGTTTACTAATGGTTCCTTTGCCATCAAGAATTACATTATCCCCATCCACTAAAATTATATTTGATGTTGATGATATATTACTGTATTTTATAGTTAACAACACCGAATTACGGCTATATTTCAACACTTCGATATCACCACTTTCATCCATCCAATATACTCTTAGCTTCCTTCCATTTCTATTGTATTGTAAATGATCCAAAGAAGAACTTATATCAGAAATGATCATATCGTCAGGAATATCTAGTTCAATAGAGCCATAAAATATTCCCATACTCTCAGTCAGTCTAACCGTAAATATACCGACGTCATCATCGTTAATAACTAGCGGCAAATCACCCATTCCATCTCCATGTGTACAATCATCACAACTATTATCCATATCGCCTAGCATGAATCTAACAAAATCTTGTGATGTATCATTACCTCCTAAAGTTCTACATGCATCATCTACCACCTCGTTTTGAGGTCCTTGCTGGCCTAGGTGTACTAGGTCTTCGGCTGGTAAAAACCTACACCAATTATCTATATTATTAGGTTGTCCATTAGCTTCTTTATTTAAATTTACACGATCAGATGCTGATACACGACCATCTTGATTTATATCACCCATAAATTGACTATAGACGGTAAATTGATCAAAACCTAGAATAAGTCTAGTGAGTAAAGCAACATCTGCTGCAGTAATACCGCAGGACTCAGGACACTCAGTATCCACACATACAGTAAAAGGGCCTTTCCCACATAACTTACATGCGTACTTACCCTCATCACTGGTAATAGCATTACAGCTATCACCGGACGCACTTGTAATAGTTAACTCCGCACCTTCCACATTATTGCTTCCACCACTACTCCCTGAACAATTTATTGCTAATCCATCTGATCCAAGCGCTGACACCTGACCTCCAATCTCTGTACCTGTAGCGCAATAATTATCTTCAGAAGGATCACACTTTGGATCACCCATTGCCATACATGGGTTACCATCAAACCAAATACCTCCAGTTGATCTTGAAATACTTACACATTTATCTGGCTCAGCACTTACAGTAAAGGTAACTTGCAAACCATTTGCGCTACTTCCTGAAATATTACTTCCTCCTGAAATCGTAAAGTCTGATGGACCCGGCGTAACAAAAACTCCACCAGTACCAACTGGACCGAAAGGGTTAATTAGATTAGCCGACTCCAGAACTCCATTCGCAACATTAAAAGTGAAAAAATAATTGGAAAGCGTGTATCCTGTAAAATCACCATCAAAATCTACAACATAAGTTGCGGTGCATTCATCTGAGCTTATCATCTCATAGCAGACGTTGTAGGTAGGGCAGACAAAGTCACAATCAGTAGGAGCCATAATGGTTATCTGTTCTGAACAACTTGGATCAAGATTGTCAGTAAAAGTAATAGTAACATCGCCCCCAGAAACAAGATAAGGTCCAAAACTAGTTGATGTATCATAATTGCCAGTTGTACTGCTAGCGTCATCAGCAGTCCAACTTCCTGTACCTCCTGATGTAGCAACAAATACCATTACTGAGAATTGATCATTGGTTGGATCTGAATCCCCCATATCAATACATATTGGTTGTTGGGTAACAAATGGAATAATACTGCATTGCGCCAACAAGGAATAATTTGGAAGCAGCAACGCTAGAGAAAAAAAAACAGAATTTAATTCTGTTGTAAATTTTTCTGTCTAATTGCAATAAAGTTATATTTTTTTTCATTGTTCTATTATTTTAACATTCAAGAAATAAAGAAAAACAAAATGATGTGCACTTCAATTTTGTGTCTGCAACATCAAAATACTATATATTGCAGATTCCTAAAAGTAAACATAAGTACTCAGAGTTCCCAACTAATTATAAAAAATAGGTATTTGTACCTATATAGAACTATCAACTTTTAATTGCGAAGAAGCCAATTTTTCACTCCCATTAAAATGAAGGCGGAATATCATCATCTGGATCATGATCATCATAATTGACACCTGGAGGATTAAATAATCCCCAACGATCTATAACGTAATCCCATGGATCAAAAGTAGCCACCCATTCGGCAAACAAAATTTGAAATTCGTCAATCGAATTGCGAAGCGCTAGAAAATATTCGTTTTCATGGTGTCCACCCATTTCTAAACCATTGATATTTACTCTTACTCTCATGGCATGCATTCTGATTAAAGTAGCTGCTTCCATTTTAATCGAGTAGAGATTGGGGCCGTAATGCGCAGCCACTTTCACTAACATGATCATAGAAGACTCCATCATATCATTCATATAATGTAGCGTCATGGCTCGATCTATATCCTGCTCTTCATCAGCATTACTATCGTCTCCTTGTACTAATGCATTGATACCTTGTACCATCTCCATGATCTCGTGTGCCTTTTGATAGAGTGGCGTTTTTTCTACTTCTTCGCGACTCATTTCAAAGTCATCTTCCTCATCCCAATTCATAATTAATAGATTTCATATTATAATACCTTTCGTTCGATTTTGGTAATCAATAATAAGACTAATCCTATTACAAAATACAATGCCAATACCAAGATAGAATATCTCATATCGCGAGTCAAATAGTCTACCAATGCAAACGATCCAGTTCCTAATACTACAGCAACTTTATACACTACATCATAGAAGCTAAAGTATGAAGTGGTATCCTCTTCACCTTCATCCAGCAACTTCGAATAAGTTGATCTAGACATCGATTGGATACCTCCCATTACTAGCCCTACGGTAGCGGCTATGATATAAAACTGTGGCTTAGTAGCACAAAAAAATGCCGCAACACAAACCAATGTCCATATAACAATTGTAATGATCAATGATGTTTTATTATTAGAAATTTTAGAAATGTATGCAAATAAAAAAGCACCGACAATTCCCACCAATTGTAATAACAATATAATGAGTATCAATTCTGTAGATTCAAAACCCAACTCATCTTGAGCGAATATAGAAGCTACGTAAATCACTGTTTGCACGCCTGCGCTATAGAAGAAAAAAGATGCTAAAAATCGTTTAATATTTGGCCTGACTTTGAGTTTCCCAAAAACCATTTTGATCTCTCTAAACCCTTTTCTTATTAAATCATCTTGCTTTTCATTTCTCTGATCTTCTGGTAAGCCTTTGAAAGAAATAAATCCAAAAAACAGCCACCAAACACCAACGAGTAAAAAGCCAATTCTATAAGATGTTTTTTCTGATTCGAAACCAAACATCTCATACTTAAAAGCCATAAATAAAATAAAAAGCAGAAGCAAAACACTACCAATATAACCATAAGCAAAACCCTTAGCGCTTACATGATCATACTTGTCTTCTGTGACTATCTCAGGTAGGTATGCATTGTAAAAAACTAAGGCACCAGCGAAACCCACAGTGGCTACTATAAAGCCTAATGTACCAATCCAATATGTGCCTGCACCATCGAAAAACCACAAAGCACTACATGCCAATGACCCAAAAATGGTAAATATCTTCAGAAAATATTTTTTGCGTCCACTGTAATCTGCTATCCCTGAGAGTATAGGAGACATAAAGGCTATAAGTATGAATGAGAATGAAACGGCAAATGTGTATAACGAGCTATTAGTAAACTCTAGTCCACCGATAGTTACTATATCTGGTGTGTTAGCCGTAAAGTAAATTGGAAAAATAGCAGTGCTTATTACTAATGCGTACGCGGAATTGGCCCAATCGAATAACGCCCATGCGTTAATGGTCTTCTTATCATTCATTATTGCCTTCATACAACTTATACTTTGTGAATGATGAAGATATAAATATATTGCAGAAGCAACCCTTTGTTATTACTTACTTCAATCCATTCAAATAATCATGAATATAGGCATACTCTCCAGAAATGCTACTCTGTACAGTACTCAGAGTATAATAAAAGCTGCTCGACGCGCTAATCATGAAGTAGTGGTATTGGACCATATGAGATGTGACATCGTAACGGAATCAGGCGCGCCTACCATATTTTATAACGGCATAGCCATAGATGATCTGGATGCCATCATACCTAGAATTGGGACTAGTGCTACTACTTATGGCGCTGCTGTGATCAGACAATTTGAAGCGATGGGTGTGTATACCACTATGGGCTGTGAACCACTGCTAAGGGCTCGCGATAAGCTGAGTTGCCTACAAATATTGAGCGCACAGAATATAGGTGTACCCAAAACAGTAGTATCTAATAGCTATTATGCTACAGAAGAACTGATGGAGGAGCTAGGAGGATTTCCTCTCATCATCAAACTAATTAATGGAACACATGGCATAGGCGTCATCTTAGCTGAGAATAAAAAAACAGCCCAATCGATACTTGAGGCATTCTACAAAGGCAGCCAAAAGGTTATGCTTCAAGAATTCATTAAAGAGGCAGATGGTGCAGATATTAGAGTATTTATAGTAGATGATGAGATCGTAGGAGTTATGGAAAGAAAAGCAGCGCCTGGAGAGTTTAGATCTAACTTGCATAGA
>CALKJD010000038.1 GCA_937995755.1 uncultured Saprospiraceae bacterium
AGAGCCCTTAACTACAGCTTTTGGAGATGTGCTAGATGAGATCATCATAACTGAAGATGTCGACGAAGCTATCAGAGTGGCAACTCATTATGCAGAAGATGGAGATACAGTAATATTATCTCCAGCATGTGCAAGCTTCGACCTATTCAATAACTACATGGATAGAGGAGAGCAGTTTCGCAATAGTGTACTCAAGAGATTGAGAGAAGAGTGAAGCTTTGGGAAATAAAGTAGAAAAAAAATAAAAGACACTGAATTGGTTATCTAACTACAATAATTAATTCGGAATAAATAAAGACTAAAGTTTTGCACCTAATTATTGGGTGTAATAAAGAAATACTAAGTAGAGTAATTAAGGCGATTCTACTTGGGGGAGGTTATCCAGTAATTAAGGCGACTGGATGATTTAATAAGAAGACAAACTACACAATCGATTACTGTGATGATATCATAGTAAGGCTTAGGCGTATGCTTGGGTGATTGTATAGTATTTTAAGAAAACTACAAACCAAACTCATTGTCAGGAATAGCGACAATATATCAAAATCTTAAAGGCGATAAAGTCATTTGGCTGATCGTAACTTTACTAAGTCTAGCATCTTTGTTGGCTGTGTATAGTGCGACGGGTAGTATGGCGTACAAGATGCGTGGAGGTGATACTGAGTATTACTTATTCCAGCAGGCTTTCTTCCTTATTACAGGGATGGGCGCTATGTATGCGGCTTATAAGTTACATTATATGCAATATTCTAAGCTAGCGCCTTTGCTGCTTTTGATTGCAGGTGTTGCTTTGCTATGGACATTAGGATTTGGTACAGAAATCAACGAGGCCAAGAGATGGATTACACTTCCGTGGATTGACAAAACAATACAAACTTCAGATTTTGCAAAGCCAGTATTAATAATCTGGGTCGCTAGAGCATTAGCGGTTAAGCAAGATTACATCAAAGATTTTAAACAAGCATTTCTTCCGATTATAATGCCTGTAATCATTGTTTGCGCATTGATTGCACCAGAAGATCTATCTACAGCAGCGCTACTTTTTGTGACTTGTTTGTTGATGATGTTTATAGGAAGAATATCGCTTAAATATGTTTTTCTCCTCATATTAATGGGAGTTATAGCATTGAGTATATTAGTGATGATTGGATCAGTATTTCCTGATCTAGTAAGAGTAGATACATGGATCAGTCGTATTAACGAATTTATGTACAATACAGATGGTGGTTATCAACTACAGCAATCAAAAATAGCAATAGCAAGTGGTGAGTTGACAGGTGTCGGCCCTGGAAATAGTATGCAGAGAAATTTCCTTCCTTTCGCCTATGCAGATTTTATCTACGCTATCATAGTAGAGGAATATGGACTGATAGGAGGAATCACGATACTCGGTTTGTACTCATGGTTACTCTTTAGATGTACACGAATAGTAACTAGGTGTCCTAAAACATTCGGAGCTATACTAGCTATGGGACTATGTTTAAATATAGTAATACAGGCATTCGCCAATATAGCGGTATCAGTACAACTGGTACCTGCGACAGGATTGACACTTCCATTAGTGAGTATGGGTGGTACTTCCATATTATTTACTTGTATCTCTCTGGGTATTATCCTGAGTGTAAGCAGATATGTAGAGGAGGCACAATTCAAACAGGCTGCGATAGAAAAGATGGAAGATGCGAGTATTAATTAGTGGAGGAGGAACAGGTGGACATGTCTACCCAGCGATAGCGATAGCTAATGCGATTAAGGATAAAGATCCTTCTGCGGAAATATTATTCGTAGGCGCAAAAGGAAAACTTGAAATGGAAAAAGTCCCTGCAGCAGGATATCCAATCAAGGGGCTTTGGATCAGTGGATTTCAGAGGAAATTAAGTATGAGGAATCTTTCTTTTCCATTCAAACTAATTTCTAGTCTGTGGAAAGCAAGATCTATAATAAAAGAGTTTCAGCCAGATGTGGCTGTAGGTGTAGGAGGTTATGCAAGCGGACCGATATTACAAATCGCTAGTATGATGAAGATTCCTACTTTGATACAAGAGCAAAATTCTTATCCAGGGATTACTAATAAAATACTGGCTAAGAAAGTAAATAAGATCTGTGTGGCGTACAATGGTATGGAGCGATTCTTTCCATCAAAGAAGATCATTTTCACAGGAAATCCTGTAAGAAGAGATCTATACGATACACCGATTAATAGAGAAGAAGCAAAGGCTTCTTTCGGCATCACTAATGATAATAAAACGGTTTTGATTTTTGGCGGAAGCCTAGGAGCAAGACGGATCAATGAATCAGTAGAAGGTGCATTTGACATGATAAAAAGGCATTCGGAGATCAACTATATTTGGCAGGTTGGTAAAATGTATTTCGATGAATATTCTTGCGGTGTGGTAGCCGCATTGCCGAATATAATAGTGCTTCCATTTATTGAGAGAATGGACTTTGCATACGCTGCGGCTGACGCAGTCGTATGCAGGGCTGGTGCACTAACGATCTCCGAGATTGCCCTTATTAATAAACCTGCAGTACTCGTGCCGAGTCCGCATGTATCTGAAGATCATCAAACTAAAAATGCGATGGCCTTAGTAGATAATGATGCGGCGCTGATGGTAAGAGATGCGGAAGCAAAAGAGAAAATGATTCCTACGATATTGGAATTGTTAGGTGATGAAAAGTTGCAGCAAAATTTGAAGCACAACTTAAAGGAGATGGGTAGACCCAATGCGACGAGTGAAATTGCAGCGCATGTGATGAAATTGGCAAACCATGCTTAGCAAATAGAACCTCCCTATAATCCCTTCATTGGGATTAATGTAGGACAGGGGACTAGCTAAGTTATGTTTTAGGAATTTGGAATTTTAATTTTTTGAATTTGAACACACAAAAAGAAGCGGAAAAGGTAAATCTTAACAAGATCAAACGTGTGTTCTTCATAGGCATCGGTGGCATAGGAATGTCTGCTATAGCTCGTTACTTTCATCTAAATGGTGTAGAAGTCTCAGGCTACGATAAAACAGAAACAATACTCACTAAAAAGTTAGTTGAGGAAGGAATAAAGATCTCTTACGTAGATCAAATTGAAATATTAGATAAGGAAGCAGATCTAGTGGTGTATACACCCGCGATACCAGATGACCATAAAGGTTGGAATTGGTACCAAGAGCACTTGTTTCCTGTGTATAAGAGAGCAGAAATACTGGCTATGATAAGTGATCATAAAAAGTCTATTTGTATCGCTGGTACACATGGCAAGACATCTACTAGTTCGATGGTTACTTTTTTGCTTAGAGAGTGTGGAGTTGATACTTCCGCTTTTATAGGTGGAATACCAACGGACTATGATACTAACTTTTTGTTTGGAGAGAGTGACTGGGTAGTGATGGAAGCGGATGAGTATGATAGATCATTTTGGAGTTTATCTCCAGATATTGCATCTATTGCATCTATGGACGCAGATCATCTAGATATCTATGGATCTCATGATGTGATGAAAGAAGGCTTTGAAGGTTTTGCTCGCAAGATCAACAATGACGGAGTACTACTTATTAAAGATCCTTTGCAAAATGAATTATCTGATAGTCTCAAAAGTGAGTTGAAGGAGAAAAACGTAAGACTAAGATCATTCGGAATAGGGAGTGGAGACATACAAGCGCAGTTAGTAAGAGTAGAGAATGGACAGTATGCTTTCGATTATGTATCAAGAAGATATACGATCACAGATCTTACTATGAAGATGCCAGGACAGCACAATGTTGAAAATGCTTTAGTAGCTATTTCAATTGCCTTAGAAAGAGGTTGTGATCCTGATGATATCAGAACAGCGTTAGGAAATTTTTCTGGTATCAAAAGAAGATTTGAAACATTTTACCATGATAATGAAGTGGTGATGATTGACGATTATGCTCATCATCCTACGGAACTTAGAATGGCAATAGATGCAGCTAGAAATTTATATCCAGACAAAAAGTTGACTGGAATTTTTCAACCACATTTATTTAGTAGGACAAAGGATTTTTATAAAGAATTTGCTGAAGTACTAGATGGATTGGATAATTGTCTACTTGTACCTATATATCCTGCGAGGGAGTTGCCTATAGAAGGAGTGACAAGTAAGATGATCTACGATGAAATGAAAATACCAAAAAAGCAGCTAGTAGATAAAGAAAAAGTGCTAGATCATTTAAAGTTGAATGAGGTAGAAGTGCTTTTGGTAATGGGGGCTGGAGATATAGATAGACTTCCCAAATTATTAAAAGAAGGGATTGAAAATATAAAGTGATCCAAATTAAGAATAGAAAAACATAATATAATACATGGCAAGAGCTAAAAAAATAGAATCATTTGACAATTGGAAAGCTACCGTAGTATGGCTAGCTACTGTATTGTTTGTTATGATTGTACTTTTTCTAGCTATAGAAAGTAAGTCGATGATGTCGCTTAGTTCCGTACACGTAGATATAGTGGACGTGCCGAATCAGAAAGCCATAGTAACTGAAAAGATTATACTAGAGAAGCTTAATGCATATTTAGGATTTGATGTGGAGACAGCCAATATTGAAGATCTTAATTTGGTAGAAGTAGAGCATTTAATAAAATCAGATGATAGAGTAAAATCTGTTGAAGTATTTGTAGATGGTGGAGAGCGAGTACATATCGAAATAGTACAGCGCAAACCTGTTTTACGAGTGATGACGGATAACGCTAATTTCTATATCGATGAAGAAGGAAAGCAAATAGCAAAAATTCAAGGAAGGGCTATTAGAGTTCCAATTGCAACAGGAGAGTTATCTGCTTACAGTGATGAGTTTTTGACTGACGAGTACACAGGTACACTTAAAGAAGTATTTGAGCTCGCATTGAAACTTCAGGAGGACAAATTTTTAGGTGCTCTGATAGAACAAATCTATGTTAATGAATTAGATGAAATGGTATTGATACCAAAACTAGGAGATGAAGATCTAGTATTTGGTGGAATAGAAGATGCAGATGAAAAATTAAATAATATAAAGGACTTCTATGTACATGGTATGCCGAAGTCAGGATGGAATAAGTTTCATACGTTGACCTTTAAGTATAAAGGAAAAGACGGAGAAGGGATTTTATTTGCAGAGAAATAGACAAGACGATATTAATATTGAAATACTAGGATTGAATTTTTTATAGGAACAAATTTATTAACAAGACTAAATCTAAAGACGATTGTAATATTTATTTAAAGCATTAAAAATGTAGAATGAATTTTGAAACAGTTAATAATGAATTTGACAATCAATACTTACACCTATAGAGAAATTATTACCAATCACAACCAGTGTGAAAGCACTTAAAACAAAGTAAAATACAAGATTATGAACGACAAGACTCAAACCCCTAAGAATCTGGCAGTAGCTCTAGATATCGGAACTACGAAAGTAGTAGCGCTTGCAGGATATGTCAATGAGTATGAGAAGATCGAAATTCTTGGAATAGGTACGGTAAAGTCTGAAGGTGTAACTCGTGGAGTAGTATCTAATATAGACAGAACAGTACGTGCGATCAAGGAATCGATAGAGATGGCGGAACAGGCAGCTCAATGCAAATTCGAAAAGGTACACGTAGGTATTGCAGGACAGCACATTAAATCTATTCATCACCATGGTCTACTAGTAAGACATGACCATAACTCTGAAATCAGTGAAGATGATGTGAATAAACTGATAAAGGATATGTACAAATTAGTACTGCCTCCTGGAGATAAAATACTACATGTAATCCCACAAGAATACACTGTAGATAATGAACAAGATATAGTCGATCCTATCGGTATGTCAGGAGTGAGATTGGAAGCTAATTTTCATATCATAACAGGACAAATTTCAGCATCGCGTAATATACTTAAGTGTGTAGAGAAAGCGGATTTGGATGTAGCTGATATTACTTTGGAGCCGATAGCTTCGGCATCATCGGTATTAAGTGATGAAGAGAAAGAAGCTGGAGTAGCTTTAGTCGACATCGGTGGTGGTACTACTGATATAACGATCTTTAAAGATGGAATCATTAGACATACCGCTGTAATACCATTTGGTGGTAATGTAGTGACTTCAGACATCAGAGAAGGGTGTACAGTCATGAATGATCAAGCAGAGAAATTAAAAGTGAAATTTGGGTCAGCAATGGCCAGTGAAATATATGATAACAGGATTATTACTATTCCAGGATTTAAAGGAAGAGATCCGAAAGAAATATCAGAAAAGAACTTAGCAAGAATAATTGAGGCAAGGGTAGAAGAAGTATTTGATTATGTCCTTTGGGAGATTCGTAGATCAGGATATGAAAATAAATTGATAGCAGGAATCGTACTTACAGGAGGTGGATCATTGCTTAGACACATCGATTTATTATCTGAGTATCATACGGGTATGCATACTAGAGTAGGTAAGCCAGTTGAGCATTTAGCTCATGGTTATTCTGCTCAGTTAGATAGTCCTGTGTATGCGACATCTGTCGGTCTACTAAAAAACGCTCTTGATAATCTAAGTCTCAACTATGATGATCTTATGGAAGAAGAGAATAGAAAAATCGAGGAAGCACGATTGGCGGCTGAAGAGGCAGCCAGATTGGAAGCTTCTAGTAGAGCGTCAAATGAAGAATCTGATGAAGAGAAAATTGATTATAACCTAAAGAAAAAGGGTACAGGAGTATTCAATAAACTATTCTCTTTTACGAAAGAATTTTTTGAAGCATCTCCTGATTCAGAATTCTAGACGACCATATTTCATAAAATAATACACACTCAAAATTCATATATCATGTTATTCGATATACCTAAAAATAAGACATCAATAATCAAAGTAATAGGTGTCGGTGGTGGCGGCGGAAATGCCGTAGCACACATGTATAATCAAGGTATCACAGGCGTAGAATTTGCGATATGTAATACAGATAATCAAGCGATAGAAGCTAGTCCTATACCAACTCAAATTCAACTGGGGCCACACCTTACTGAAGGTATGGGTGCAGGGTCTAAACCTGAGATAGGTAAGCAGGCTTGTATAGAGTCGATTGACGAAGTTAGGAACTTCCTAAGCGATGGTACAAAAATGTTGTTTATCACTGCAGGAATGGGTGGTGGAACAGGAACAGGAGCCGCTCCGATTATTGCAAAAGCAGCAAAAGAGATGGGAGTCTTGACGGTAGGCATCGTAACGATTCCTTTCAAGTTTGAAGGGATGAGAAGACACCGCCATGCTATGGAAGGTCTTGAACAACTAAAGAAAAATGTAGATTCAATTCTTGTAATCTCTAATGATAAAGTAAAAGAAATATACGGAAATCTTACACTCAAAGAAGCTTTTGCAGAAGCTGATAATATCTTAACTACTGCCGCTAAAGGTATAGCTGAAATTATCACTATCCCTGGATATGTAAATGTGGATTTTGAGGATGTAAATACTGTTATGAAAGATAGTGGTGTATCTATTATGGGTAATGCTACAGCAGATGGAGATGATAGAGCACGTAAAGCAATTCATGGAGCATTGAATTCACCATTACTTGAAGATAATGATATCAGAGGTGCACAGCACATATTATTAAATATCACTTCAGGAACAAGAGAGGTGACTATGGATGAGATTTCTGAGATCACTGATTATGTACAAGAGGAAGCTGGATATGGTACTGACCTTATATGGGGTAACTGTACAGATCCTAATCTTGGAGACAAAATTAGTATCACATTAATAGCTACAGGATTTGAAGAAGGAAAAGCAATTATAGAAGAAAGAAAGCCAGAGGTGAAAAAAGTAATAGTACCTCTTGATGATATCTTCACAAATGATGAAAATGAATCAGTGGTTGAATCTTTTGATCTGCCAGAGTCAAATTCAGAATATACATTTGACTTCGATGCGCCTGCAGTTCCTAGATCTTCTAATTCTCAAAGAGAATATAAGACTCGTCAGACAAGTATAGAAGATGAAGTTACTGAAGAAAGAAGAAAAGTAGTAGCAAGCAAAGAGGAAGAAATGGATAGAGCTCGTAGAGAGTACCAAAGGAAATCTACAAGTAAGCCATTAGATAATGCAAACATTATTTCAGATATGGAAAAAGTGCCTGCATACCTTAGAAGAAGTATAGAGTTAGATGAAGTAGAGCAATCTAATGCTAAAGGAAATTTGTCTGAATACACTATCGGAGCGGAAGATGATTTAGGTCACCTACGTACTTCCAATTCATTTTTGCATAATAATGCAGACTAAGAATTTCTAAACGATACAATGAAGTATAATTTGATTTAAAAGGCATCAAATTATATGCAAATAATATAACGACCACAAGTCGCTAAAGAACGTCTTTTTATAGTCTTATCTTTTTATGAGATTGGTTTATTATGGCCCAGGTTCCCCACTTGGGCCTTTTTACGTTTGCTTGGTTTTATTTGTCTAATATTAGATATTGGAATCTCTCCAACTTAGTTGAGAATGAAAAAAAATAGATACTGTAGGTCAGAGACGCTACAGCAACTGGTTAAATTATCAGGATATAGAATTTATTCTACAATATATTCATAAGTCAGATATTCTTCATTCCAATCGGTACGTACTTTTATTTCAATATTATATACGCCTTCATTTTCGGTATACAGACCAACACCACACCAATGTAGATAAGCAATGCTCTTTACATCATCACCGTCCATAGTTCCACTAAAATAGAGTATCGGAAATTCGTAATCGATTAGAAGTTCATCCACACAGATATTTTCAATAGTTGTACCGTTTTCAAGGTTGTCCCATGTTGTATTATTTATGCTGAAATCTATGATGTCGCTTCCAGTATCGTTTGTCATATTGATAGTTACTTTGTTACAAGTCGATTTCTCTAGTACAATATCATCATCGCCGCAAGATGTCAATAAGCAACTTGCTGAGATCAATAGGGCGATTGTGTATTTTAAGGTCTTCATGGTATTGAATGTTTGGTTCGCTCTAATAGACCTCTATAGTGGAAGATGGGTTGGAGATATGTGTTTTTCTTCTTTGGAGTTATTTTAATGATATTTTAATCGATCATTGTATTGGTTTTTAAGTCTCTGTAATTCAGTGTATTGTAGTTAATGGCTTTCGTAGGTAGTGATTTTTCAAAATTTAAATTATCCTCTTACCCAACCTTTTAGTTGTTATATTCGACTTACCTATCAAATCATCAATAAGATTATGGTAGCAAGTACATTTTTAAAGCAGTTGTTGCCTTTAGCGAACCGAAACCCTGTTATGACTAGCCCCACTTTGCTAGATAGATTATTGAGTAATGAAAGATCTGCGCAGTCGGAGTTCTATCATAAGTATGCAGGTAAGATGTTTTCTTTAACGCTAAGGTATGTGTCATCTCGACAGGATGCTCAGGAGATTGTTAATACATCATTTTTGACAGCCATTAGATCCATCAAGTCTTATAAGGGCAGTGGAAGCTTAGAGGGCTGGTTACGTACGATCGTTAAACGTACTGCTATAGATCATTGTCGAAAATACATTTTCAAGATTCCAGCAAAATCTGAAATATTGGAACATGACTCCAAAGTATATAACAAAGCCTTAGATGAATTGGATGCACAGGACTTTCTTAACGTTATTAAAAAAGTACCAGATGCTAGTAGGGTAGTCTTTAATATGTTTGCTATAGAAGGATATTCCCATAAAGAGGTCGCCAGAGAACTTAAGATTTCGGAGGGTACATCTAAGTGGCATGTATCGAATGCTAGAAAAGTATTAATGGATCAGCTAAAAAATCAAGGTTATGGATACTAATAAAAGATATAATCAAGAAAAAGCGTTGAGTGAAAGATTAGAGTCTCACGAAGTACCAATTGGCAAATTAGAAATGAATTCTTTTGAAGAATTACTCGATAGTAATGTTGTAAGTAAAGGGCTTTTTAAAATTCCTTCTTGGATAACATACTTAGGGCTTACATCTATTGTCATTTGTGGTTTTTACTTTCTCGGAAACTATACTGATTCTACTTTAAAGCAAGATGCCGTTACGCAACAGATACAAAATTTAAATGGCCAAAATTTAATAAATGTTGATTCTGAGACTTTTGGAGATATTGATGTATTAGATTTTAGTGTGAATGAAACGATAGACGTCGAAATCGCACAAAGTAATATTAAAAATGAAGGGTTTGAGAGTATTGCCAATCGGACAGAGTCAATTGAAGAAAAAATTAATAAGAAATCTAATAGTAGTAAGATTAAGTCAAAACAAATAACTGTAGAAGTTGAAAGTAATACTGGTGAGTACGATTCTCAATCGTCTAGCCAGGAAATAGAGGCGAGTGAATCAACGAGTTTCTCTGTAAATTCCATTTCTAATACTAATTTCAATAACAACGCAAATTTCAATACAAGTTCCGACCCAAATTCAAATTCTAAATTTCAAGAAAACAAACGTACCTCAATCGAGTTGTTAAAACACTTAAAAGCAACTAGCCAATCAATTGATAGTAATGATGATCTTGTTCGTCAAGCTAATATTGTTGGAATTGATCTCTTGAAATTTCTGAAACTTAAATTGGATTATAATTATAGCCTGGATGTTCCTGATAAACTAGTATCTAATATAGATGTTGAAAAGCCATTAGTGAAACGAACTTCTTTTGGTTTGGTTTACTCTAGGGGAAAGGTATTGGCGAATGATTTTACTCCTCATCCACTAGATCCATTTTTTGTAAGAGTTGAGGATGGAAATTCATTTGGTATTGGATTTGTGGGTCAGTATAATTTAAGTAAGCGTAACTTCCTGAGATTTAGATTTGTATATAATAAATTTAGTCAGTTGCAGTTTGTAGATGGTCTTTTGTTTTCTTCATTAATTGCTACGTCAGCCCATTTAGAAGCTATCGACCATGAGTTGGGTTTTGGCTTGGATTATGGATTTTCTTTCATCTCAGACTTCAAAGGATTTTCTGTGAGTGCTGGTGCTGGCGCATCGTATAGACATAAGATAACTACGGAATCAAATAACTTTTACACTAATGGTGAAACTGAGCCTATAGATAATACGACGACTTCTAGTATTTCTCCTTTTGCTTACAATGTTTATTTCTTATTTGAAAAGCAATTAGGTAATATGATTGTGGGAATAGAGCCAAGTTATACTTTTCATAGTAGAGTGGTAGATCATAAAGCATCTTTGATTATGGGTGCTGAAGCAGATTACGATAATAGGTATACGCTAACTTTTAGTTTTAGAATCAAATAGTATAACATCATAAAATTATAATGTATGTATAAGTATATAGGATTATTAAGTGTCATTACTTTATTGCTTGTTTCTTGCTCTAAAGAATCTGTCGATCTTAGTGATCACCCTTTAGTTGGAATTTATAGCGGTATGTGGGAAACCAATCTTGTAAATACTGTAGAGTTTTTAATCTCACCTACAAAGGGAAAAGAGTCGCTTGAATATAGTTATAGCTCTCTTAATTATTACCCAATTAATATTGAGTCCGATTCGATGTTCAATATTTCTAGATTTGAAGTCAATCAAACGAGTAATGAGTTGTTTGGTGAATTAAGAGGTGATACACTATTTATTGAGAATCATTGGTTTCACGTTTTCGATCCTAGTTCATCAGGAATAAGAAAAGGGGAATTTGTTAAAGTTGAGTAGAATCATTTAGTACAAGTAGTAATATTATTAGAATCATTAAAACCTAAGAATTATGTTAAGAATTATCGCTTTGTTATTAATTGGAATATTTACTTTTTCATCTTGCTCTAAAGAGTATTCTGAGGAATCGACCTTACATCCACTAGAAGGTGAATACTCTGGACTTTGGGATTATGGTCAGGATGAAGTAAGCAAAGTAAGAATATTTTCAACCAGTGAAGATCATTTTTTTTTAACTTTCATTTCTGATAATGAAGTAACTTATGTGATTAGTATGGATTCGGATAATCAATTTTCCATTTCTTCATTTCAAGCTTGGGGTCTTAATAATGAATTCATGGGAGAATTGATTGGTGAAACACTCTATGTAGATTTTGAGTGGTCTGAGATTGATGATCCTTCCGTATTCGGTAGTAATCGAGGAGAGTTTATTAAGGTGAAGTAGTGATACGATCTATCCATTAAACCATTTGCTTTTCTTCACTCCTTCTCCTCTGTTGATTTTTCCGACTACTATAATTGATGGTACATCTGTTACCCACTTTTTTAGCATTATGATGATGAGTATTATTTCAACTCGAGAGATAATTCCTAGACCAAAACAAATAGGAAAGGTATAATTGGATTGACATAGGATGATTTCTATAATCCACACCATTAAACATAGGGTCCATATTTTTGCGAGGATGCTATGAGTTGCAATGGATTTATTGAATTTGATATAACTAAGAGTATATGCTATTACCTCTAATATAATAACGATAGTTATAGTCTTTAGGTGAGGTAGAATACTCTGATAGTGAATATAGAAAACAGAGCCAATTATTGCCAACCAAAAGAATTGATCAACATTACTATCCCAAATTCGTAAACTTTCTGAAGATATTCCCATTCTCCTTGCTATGATCCCATCAAATACATCTGTGATTAAGCCTCCTATGATTAGTAAAGTAGCTAGTATTGAAGCTTGGGGTACACCTAGAATTAAGATTGTAGGTATTATTAATCCAAGTATAAGCCTACTATAGATAAGTAAGAAGGGGAGACTTAGTCTTTCGTTTTGGTAGGGCATACTATTGTGTTATTGATTAGTATGCAAGATTGTTGAATTGGTCCTCCTATTTTGGGAGTATTGTACTTTGTCATAGCCTATTTAAGGATTATTGTGCGCTGCGAGTACTCTATGAGTCCATAATCTAGAAAGAGAGCTCTAGTACATTTTCATTGAGTCTGTTTTTTCGAAGGATGAGAAATGAATATAATAATGAACTTTCTATTATTTTTTCCTTCTTTTCGTAACCCTAATCTATTATGTTTGTTATTCTTTACGAACAATGATATATAGTACACCATGGCAGATATAAACACAAGGCTTCATAGAATAATAAATGATAACAATCTTGATGCTACACTAGTGAGTATCGCTACAAAAGTCAATGATGGTCAACGTATTCGCTTTGATGATGGTGTGTATTTATATAAGCATGCCTCTTTAGGGTACTTAGGTACATTGGCTAATTATATCAGAGAGAAAAAGCATGGTGACAATACGTACTTTAATCGTAACTTCCATATGGAGCCTACTAATGTATGTTTGTATACTTGTTCTTTTTGCTCATATTCTAGGTTGATTAAGAAAAGAGAAGAGGGCTGGGAATACAGTATTGAAGACATGATGGAAATCGTCAAAGGCTATGATGGTAAGCCTGTAACAGAGGTACATATCGTAGGTGGTGTATTACCACAATATGATGTTCCGTTTTATGCTGAACTTTTCACTACAATCAAAGAGCATAGACCAGATCTGCATGTCAAAGCATTGACGCCTGTTGAGTATCATTATATATTCAAGAAAGCTAAAATTAGCTATGAAGAGGGTATGAAGCAGATGCTGGATGCCGGATTAGATAGTATGCCAGGCGGTGGAGCAGAAATATTTCACCCAGAGATCAGAGATCAGATCGCAGGTGGTAAGTGCTCAGGTGACGAATGGCTGCGTATCCATGAGATATGGCATGAACTAGGTCAAAGATCTAATGCTACTATGTTATATGGCCATATAGAGGAGTATAGACATAGAGTTGATCATATGGAACAACTCAGAGCTTTACAAGATAAGACAGGTGGATTCCAAACGTTCATACCACTCAAGTTTAGAAACAAAGGAAATGAGATGTCGCATGTAGAAGAATCTACAGTAGTAGAGGATCTAAAGAACTATGCGATCTCTAGAATTTACCTAGATAATTTTGATCACATCAAAGCGTATTGGCCAATGATTGGTAGAGATACGGCGCAGTTGTCTTTGGCGTTTGGTGTTGATGATATAGATGGTACTATAGATGATACTACTAAGATATATACTATGGCAGGTAGTGAAGAGCAAAATCCTTCGCTAACCACAAAAGAACTGGTTCAGATGATTAAGTTAGTAGGCCGTCATCCTATCGAAAGAGATACCATATATAATGTAGTCACAGACTATATGGATCACGAATGGGAAGATGACAAACACTACAAAGGGTATGTGAGTTTACCAGTGGTGTAAAATATAAAATGGGCTATATCTCCAAGATATAACCCATTTGTTTTTTAGAGGTCATGGTTCATTAAAATCTACATTTATTTCTTGATGAATTGGTGTGTAGACACATTTTCATTTTCTTTTACGATCAATAAGTAGTTGCCAGGGATGAGGTCGACTACATTTAGTGATTCTCCTTGTGTAATATTTGCTGACAAGACAGTTTGACCTTGCATATTATTTACCGTTACGGTGGAATTGCTATAGCCTAATAAAGATATTTTGTCTGCAGCTGGGTTAGGGTAGATGCTTCTTACTTTCGTTTTATGCTCGAATGATCTAATATCGGAGTAAGATTTTTCACCATCATAATCTAACTGCTCAAGGCGATAGAAGTTAATGCCATCCATTGGATTTGTGTCTAAGTAATGATAGTCTAGTTGACTGTAACTATCTCCATATCCGTCTATCCAATCTATCGTCGTCCAAGTGAATCCATTCTGCGATCTTTGGATATTCCATCCTTTATTATTGATCTCCGTAGCTGTACTCCACTTTAGATTGGGTAGGTCATTTTTTCGATCCAATTTAAATAGTAATAGTTCTACTGGAAGTACGATTGATCCATTGCCTATAACGAATATATTACCCCCTTCTTCAGTATACCCGCTTACAGATCCTGCTGGATTTGGCCATGTTGCTCCAAAATTCACAGATTTATATTTAATCGGAGTGCTTCCAGAATCTAATTGCCCAAAACCTGTTTGAGTATTACAATGAAATGCAACCCAGTAGACCGTGCTAGGATCAAACGCTATAGGAGTGTCTAGTTCTATCTGATTATAACTGTCTAAAGTGATCGTAAACGAAGGCACTTCAACTAATTTGTTACTTGGTGAATTTGATCCATTATCCTCATATATTCCCATACGGACAAGATTTCCATTGGCAGAAGTGCTGTTCTGGTAGAATCCAACATGTGTGAAATTACCGCTATCGGAAGCGCCGGTTTCGATTTTCCACCAAGTGATATAGTTGGATTGAAAGCTACCATGATTATCCCAGGTAGTATAACCAAAATGCTGAGCTATACCTTGATACTGAAAACAAAAAGCAAAGAGTAAAATGAAAGTATATTGTAATAGTTTTTTCATGACATATTATTTTACTAAATAAAAGGGGATTTAGCCATTTGTATAGTCGGTGATGACTAGACAAATACTCTAAAGTTGGCTTGATTTAGTATTGAAAATATGTGTAACTCTCTAGTTATTCAAGTGAGGAGAAAGATCAATGATCAACGGTAATTATTTATTTATGAGTGGTTGTAATTTTGTATGAAAGGCAGGTGTAATTCATAGTTGTTGGATAGGAATTACGTATTAGATTTGAATTTTTATTACAAAATTTTTATTTCGAGAAAAATCTAATTTTATCTAAAAGCATCTGCATCCAAAAATATTTTTATCATTCCATATTGATATTCTGGAGCCAAAGAATCTGGTTCAAATTCGTAATCCAAAAACATATTCATAGCTTGAGCTAAAAGTTTTTTATCTGTGAAGCTGGTATTGATTTGGTCTATCTCTGTGTATACTACATTTCCTTTTCTATCGACACCTAATTTACAGTATATTTTTCCAGCGCCACGTCTAATTATATTAGCCAATTGGGCATGATTTCTATATGTTACACTTCTACCAAATTCTGAATTTAAGAAGGCTTTAAGAGGAGCTTTCCTAGTTGAATCGTTTATATTTCTGTGTATAGAAGTATCACCAATAGCCATTAGTTGATCCGTGAGAATGATTGGGTAATCTCTTTTTAATGCAGTACGGTTAGACACTGAACAACTATAGGAGATTATACCTATTGTCATAAGTGAAATTAAATTTCTAATCATCATATACGTTTGTTTATCTAAATGCATTTATATCCAAAAACAGCTTAATTACTCCACACTCATATTGCGGCGCATTAGTATCTTTTTCAAATCTATACCTAGCGATCATATTAAGTGCACTAGCTAAAGACTTTTCATTTTGGATGGTAGTATTCTTTTTATCTATACTAACGAATACAGATTCTCCAGCTTGATTGATGCATGTATTTACATAGATTTTTCCATTTTCACTCGATATAATTTTTGTTAGAAAACTATGGTCTCGGAGAATTATTTTTCTTCTAGATAAATCGCTGTGACTAGCTATAAATGATGGACTGAAGATTGAAGTATCTCCAATAGACATACTGTTGTAGTCTACATCTACCCATTGAGGTTCTTCCTTGATGTATTGACTATTGGCCATCGTACAACTGTAGAGAAGGCTAGTCACTGCCATACACGTTACGATTATTTTGATACTGTAATTCATAACATTCTATTTATTATCCATTGAGTATAATACTTTTAAAAAGAAAACCCACATCAGCCGAAGTCAATGTGGGTTTATATGTTTTTTTTATTGAATTTAATTTATTTCAAAGCATTGATATCTAGGAATAACTTGATCATTCCACATTGCTCTTTAGGTGCAGTAGGGTCTGGTTCAAATCTATATCCTTTAATCATCTGTAATGCCTTCTTAAGTGTGGCTTTAGTTTTGATTGTTGTATTAAAGTTATCTATTTCGGTGTATGTAGCTTGGCCTATTCTATTGATACATACCTTTACGTAAATTTTACCTGATCCGCTTGATATTACTTGTGCCAGTTGAGCGTGATTTCTATAAACCACTTTACGGCCAAAAACACCGTCACCTGATCCATCATATTCTCCTGTTCCAGCACCTTCGTCTCCTAGACCGCTGTCTCCATCATTACCGCTATCTACACCATCACCATCACCTTTATCGCCTTTTCCAGTACCATCTTCGCTGCCGTCTATAGTAGAAGGCTTGTCAGTGCCAGTTTCACTATCACTTGTGTTTTTTCCAGTTGGTGCTGTTACTACAGCAGGTTTGCTAGGTTTACTAGGCTTAACTACTTCTTCGACTTCTACAGTTTCTGGTATTACTTCTTCTTCTGGCTCATCAAACTCCATTTCCTCTTCTATAGCTTCTACAGGAGATTCTTCGTCAAGTACTTCTGCTACCATTGGCGCAGTAGGTGTAACATCTTTAACTGGGGTAGGAGGGGTAGGAGGCGTTACCTTAGTTTCTACTTTTACTTCAGTTGGAGTAGTTTTTACCTGCTTTACTTCTTCAGTTTTAGCTCTTGCTTTTCCTTCATCAGCTTTGGCAGCTTTACTTTTACTACTGTCTTCCATTGCAAAATCAACCAAAGGGCTTTCAGCAAATTCTATATCTACTACTATTGGTTGTGGCTTAGGCACTGAAGCTGGCCATGCATAAAACCAGCATAATAGTAACAGTAACAAGTGAAGGATGATGCTGTTTCGCATTCCTTTTTTCTTGTTCTCTTTTTCCATTGCAAGTAGCGTCGTATCCATATCTCTACTATTTATTTAATTGGTAATCTTAATACTAAGACGATAATTGTGGCCTTTATTGTGTTAAGAAGGTATTAATACTACCTAATTTACTACATATATCGCACCATTAAGGCAGTCTTTCACCTATTAGATGCATAAATGTAAAGAATTACATATATACATTACTAATAATGTAAGTAGATAAGTGCTTTTAACTTTTTATTGGGTTGATTTCTTATGACCCGTAAGATACCAAGGCCATTGATGTGAGATTCTATTGGTTCCTATTTTTGTCATATTATGAGTTAATAGCATATAGGGTCGTCGTTGAGTAGACTTACATCACATTATACTCTTATTTTTACAAAGTATTGAAATAGCATTAATATCAACGTTACACATATGACCTATATCAAATTTCTATTCAGCTTATGTATACTTCATCTTTCATTGATTTCTTTTGCGCAAGACTTTAGTGAAGTTAACTATCCTATGTCCGCTTTTGGCTCAGATCTAGATTATGGATTTTTAGGAGGATTGGTTAATCCACAGTTTAGTAATATAGATTTTAATGGTGACGGTAATATGGATCTATTCGCTTTTGATCGTAATGGTAATAGAGCCTATGCATTTGTACATAAAGGTGGAGAGGGCGAAGTGTCATTTGAACATGCACCGCAATACGAAAGTACCTTTCCTGAAGAGTTGCACGATTGGGTGTTATTAGTGGATTACGATGGTGATGGCATACAGGATATTTTTGGAGCACCACCTAATAACAATAATGGTGTGGCAGTCTGGAAGGGTAGTATAGTGAATGGCATATGGTCATTTGAGCAGCAAATGTTTGGAGATGCAGATCCTAATACGTTGTACTATGATTATACGACAGCATCTGGAAATATGCAAAGAAGACAAGTGTTTGTAGCTATGAATACAGATATTCCAGCTATTGCTGATATGGATGGTGATGGAGATATAGATATCTTATCTTTTGAGGATGGACTTACCTATTTGTTTTTCTATGAAAATCTTGCCGTAGATAAGGGACTTGGTTTGGATCAACTTGTATTTGGTACTGGTGAGACGTGTTGGGGAAAGATCAAAGAAGGTGGATTAGATGCTACAATAGAAATTAACGCAGACTCTGATATTAGTAATACACCTTGCTCGTTATTTACAATGTTAGAAGATGATGGTCCGTTAGCTACCGAGCGTCATGGTGCATCATCAGTAATGGCCTTTGACGGAGATGGCGATGGAGACATGGATGTGGTAATTGGTGATGGTGGTTCTAGTACGCTTGTCTACTTACAAAATGGAGGATCAAGCGAGTTTGCACGAGTAGATTTGGTCGTACAGAAGTATCCTCTTTCAGAAGGTGGAGTAGATCAATATATTCATCCAGCTGCATATTACGTAGATGTCAATAATGATGGGAATAGAGATTTTGTATCATGCTCCATTGATAAATCTAGTGGAATCAATTTTGATCATATATGGTATTATCGAAATACGGGTACAGATGCTTCGCCCACATTTGTATTAGATAGAAAAAATCTGTTAATGGACGAGACGATCAATATTGGTCGGTATACGACACCTACATTTGTGGACTATAATGCAGATGGCTTGACTGATATATTAGTAGGTAATAGTGGTTATCTTGTCAATGGTAATAGCCGAAGTATAGGGATGCACTTGTTTGAAAACGTAGGTACGGAGTCCGAGCCTGCATTTGAATTAGTAGATGATGATTATTTATCTTTTTCAAGTTTGATAGAATTTAGTTCACGTTTGGCTCCAGCTTTTGGAGATCTTGATGGAGACGGCGATTTAGATCTGATCATTTGCGATGAGAGTAGTGGACCTAATAATGGAGATATTTATTATTTCGAAAATTCTGCTGGAGCTGATCAGCCTTTAGCTTTTAATGGATACGTATCTGAATATTTGGGACTTGATCCTGGATTTTATCTGATTCCTCAGATAGTAGATCTTAATCAGGATGGTCTCAATGATATTGTATTGGGGGAAGCCAATAATGTAGGATTTGGAGGGGATTTTAGAGAGGTAAATTATTTTGAGAATGTAGGAACGGCTACCAACGCTATGTTTAACGAGGATCAAGATGTTAGTCCTAATTCGAATGGAATCATTCCTCTGGAAAGCAATGCTATAAAATCTAGTGCTCCTTATTTTTATCAAAGTGATAATGGACTCTTGTTATTCACAGGATCTGATTCAGGAGGGATTAGTGTTTGGAATGATTTCGATCAAGAAACTAGGTTGTTTGCATCTAAAGATAATAATCTCGGCAATATAAATATCGGAATGAATACTGTACCCGCGGTGCACGATATCGATAATGATGGTTTTCTTGAGATATTGATAGGTAATCGTAGAGGGGGAATAGACTTTTATAACACGAGCTACTCTATTGAAGGTTTAGATACTGGTGTAGCAGATAATTACGCTGTAGAAGCGACGATCTACCCTAATCCTACTGCTGGATCATTTCAGATCGAAACGGATGAGCTATTTAGTTCTGTCACTTTGTTGGATATTACAGGAAGGCCTATTCAGACTTGGAAGGGTAATGCCGATCTCTATGAAATGGATGGCGTGCAATCAGGAACCTATTTAGTACAAGTATCTACAATCGATGGTCGTAATACAATCTATAAGTTAGTCTTGTCAAAGTAGTTTGATTTTTGAGTATTATTGTAAGGTGAATTAATAATACGAGATACCTAATGAAATATACGTTACGCAAATGGAAAGATTCTGATAAGCCAAGCTTAATCAAGCATGCTAACAATAAAAAGATAGCGAAGTATTTACGTAATGGCTTTACGTATCCTTATACTGAGAAAACAGCTGACTTTTTTATGGGTCTTGTGAGAGATAATCCAGATCATCCCTTGTTTGCCATAGATGTGGATGGTAAGGCCGTAGGTGGTGTTGGACTACACCCGCAAAAGGATATTTATGTTAAAAATGCTGAAATTGGCTATTGGTTGTCAGAAGAGTATTGGGGGCAAGGTATAATGACTAGCGCTATACAAGAACTACTAGATTACGGATGGAAACACTTAGAGATTGATAGGATAGTGGCTATTATATTTGGATCTAATATAGGATCTATCACAGTCGCAGAGCGTTGCGGATTTAAGCTTGAAGCCACATTGTCACAGACTATTTACAAGTTTGGTGTATATGAAGATGAATTGATCTATGGTGTGAGAAGACCTGAGAAACAAAGCTCCTAAGTCGAATCTTTTGAGAGTGTGGGTAGGCCACTTTACGAATATAAAATCAAAAATACGCCAATCATGATTCCTACTAAGGGGACAAGCTTTTTACGTTTGTTCTTTTCTTTAAATACTAATCCACCAATCACGACCGCTATAATTAGCTGACTTCGCTTGATGGCAGATAGTAGCATTATGAGGGCGTCAGGATCTTGTAAAGCTTTGAAGTAGAAATAGTCTGCAGCTTGTAATAGTACGCCCACAGCGATAATGGTCCATCGAAATTTAAAGGCTTTACGCTTAGCCTCATAGGGAAACCAAGTGATACTCAATATCACAAGTAAAATAATAATGGTATATAAGCAAAACCAAAACTGTAAGGTTTGCGGATTTAAATGGATTGTCTGAATCAGAAATTTATCATATAAGCCACTGCTAGCGCCTAAGAAAGTAGCACCAATGATGGCGAATATCCATTTGTTGCGTTTAAAGTCTATGCCCTCTTTCTTCCCAATCCTAGAATATAGAATGACTGAAAATATGATTAAGAAAAACCCAATCCATTGATAGAAATTAGGACTTTCTTTATATATAACAATAGCTCCAATAAAAGTGAAAAAGGGTCCAGCAGAACGAATGGGCGTAACGATAGTTAGGGGTAAATGCTTTAAGGCTTGATACGCTAATATCCACGAACTAGCCATGATAGCCGATTTTATGAAAATAAAACCATGTGTTCTCCAAGAAATATCTTGAAAATCATACCCCTCGGATAGTGCATAGTCAGGGTAGAATATAGAGAGCAAATAAAATGTGGCGACAAATAGGAATCCGCTGGAGACAGTGCCTAACAGTACAGGGAATACTTCATTTCCTTGTACTGCATGTTTCTTACAGAGATTGTGTAATCCTAAAAAAAGTGCTGCCCATAAACCTAAATACATCCACATGCCGCGAATATAGTTTTTTAAGCCAATTGGGTGTGGTGAGAATACAGTATTCAATTGATTTTCCTAATAAGTAATCAAGATTTATACTTCACATTCTCATCTAAATAAATTAACCATTCATCAATTCTTAAATTCGCTTCATCCATTAGATAAAATCATATATTTGCGTGCATGAACGAAAAGATCATCATACTTGATTTTGGGTCACAGTTTACCCAATTAATAGCGCGTAGACTACGTGAAATCGGTATCTACTGCGAGATCAAACCTTATAATAAGGTGAAGAGCGTAGACGCGGATACTAAGGCAATTATTCTATCAGGAAGTCCATTTTCTGTATTGGATGAAAATGCTTTGATGCCTGATATACAGCATCTTATAGGCACGATTCCTATTATGGCGGTATGCTATGGAGCACAATGGATCGCTAAGACTCAAGGTGGTATCGTACATAAGAGTAATAAGAGAGAATATGGTAAGGCTAACCTCAATTTTGAGATCAAAGATGATCCATTATTTGAAGGCGTAGAAGATGGTGCACAAGTATGGATGTCGCATAGCGATTCTGTGTTGTCTGTACCTGAGGGCTATGAGGTTATAGCTAGTACAGCAGATATTCCTGTTGCCGCATATCGATCTGCAGCTGGCAAATATTCAAATGCAGTGTATTGCGTGCAGTTTCATCCAGAGGTGACACATAGTCTACAGGGTAAAGAATTACTAGAGAACTTCGTGAAGAAGATCGCAGGATGTAGATGTGATTGGACGCCTGCGTCATTTATAGATATGACGGTGGAAGAGCTAAAGGCTAAAATAGGAGATGAGCATGTAATACTAGGCCTTTCAGGGGGTGTAGATAGTACAGTTGCTGCTTCTTTGCTGCATAAGGCCATCGGAGATCAACTGCATTGTATCTTTTTAGACAATGGATTATTACGTAAAGATGAATTTACAGAAGTGATGAAATCATACGAAGGTATGGGCTTTAATATCACTGGAGTTGATGCTACTAACGAGTTTTTGGATGAATTAGAAGGAATTTTTGATCCTGAAGAAAAGCGTAAGACTATAGGTAGAGTATTTATAGAAGTTTTCCAAAGAGAAGCAAAGAGAATCAATAATGCAGCATGGTTGGCACAGGGTACAATCTATCCAGATGTGATAGAATCAGTCTCAGTACACGGACCATCTGTTACGATTAAGTCTCACCACAATGTGGGTGGATTACCTGATCTGCTTAACCTCAAAATCGTAGAACCTCTGCGAATGTTGTTTAAGGATGAAGTGAGAAGGGTCGGAAGAGAGCTAGGTATTTCAGAACATTTGGTAGGTAGACACCCATTTCCAGGTCCAGGTCTGGCGATTAGAGTATTGGGGCCTCTGGATAGAGAAAAGATTAGATTATGCCAAGAGGCAGATGCGATTTATATCAATCTATTAAGAGAGCACGACCTGTATAATAAGGTGTGGCAAGCAGGAGCAATCCTTCTTCCTGTGCAATCTGTAGGTGTAATGGGTGACGAGCGAACATACGAATTTACGATTGCACTTCGTTGTGTTAACTCAGTCGATGGTATGACCGCCGAGTGGAGCCACTTACCCCATGAGTTTCTCGCTAAAGTATCTAGTGAGATTATTAATAAAATAAAAGGTATAAACAGAGTTGTATATGATATCAGCACCAAGCCACCAGCTACTATCGAATGGGAGTAAGGTAATCGTTATGTTTTTATTTGCATTACTGCTTACAGCATGTGGTGGAACAGATAAAATCACAAAACGATCATCTTCCAGTAAGAAAACGGGTAGATCATCTAACCCTAAAAAGAAAAGAACAAAAGTAGCCAAAGTGGATACCGTTCAGTGGAAGGAAGTGAATACGGACAAAAAGTCTGAAAATGCGGGTACCTCCACTTATGGTAATTCGAATAAAAAAGATCACTATAATATAGCGATGCTTATTCCATTAGATTCTAGAGAATATAATAACTCTGGCAAGGGAAATGTACGAATGATCAATTATTACGCAGGCGCCAAACTAGCTTTGGATAAGCTAGACGACGAAGGGGCTAATCTTACATTGACAACTATAGATATAGGTAATGGAGGAACGATCACGACCAAATTACGCGAAGCACAATCTGCAGACGCGGATGTGATTATAGGACCATACAAGAAGGATGATCTTAAGAAGGCCGCTGAGTTTGCTAAAAAGGAAGAGATTACTTTAGTGTCTCCTTGGATTGGACTAGGAAGTAAGTCGATCGATGATAATCCTTACTTTGTTCAACTCAAACCTACTGCACTTGATCATTATCAGAAGATGGTAGAGCATGTGAGTCAAAACTACAAAGCAGACGAAGTAGTATTACTGACTCAAGAAGGTAATCGAACTGATGCCAATAGAGCAAAGTATATCCAAAAACTAGCTAGGAGCTATTATAGGTCCAAAGAAAGAAAGCCTATTGAAGAATATGTAATTCCTTTGGATTCTCTCAAAGAGTCACGTATGCTTTTCTATGATTACCTAGCTCTAGAAGAGGGAGAATCACCAAAGACTAAAGTATTCATGATTCCTAATATGAACAGTAAAGACGAATCATTTATATATGGAGCGATACGTAGACTTACTGCAGAGCGTGGACAAAATAATGTAATTGTTTATGGTATGCCTACTGTACTAGACTCAGAGAAGTTGACTTTTGATAACTATCACGGTACTTCAACTCATGTAGTTACATCTAGTTTTGTGGATCAAAAAGATAGAGATGTTGCTCAGTTTAAGAGTAGATACTACGACACATATGGAGCAATACCTACAACAGAAGCCTATGAAGGGTATGACATGATGCTATATATAGGTAGAGCATTGGTTAAGCACGGAAGTGGATTTCAGTTTAATATGAATCACGACTCTAAAGGATTGTTACAGAGTACTATAGCTCTCTATCCTAAGTATCAGAGCGATGATGAAAATATTACCACTGGTAAAAAGATAGATTACTTTGTCAATAAAAACATTGATGTAATTCATTTTAAGGACAATAGATTTCAGAGAAAATAACGGTCAAAGCAGAATCAACTTCATGTCATCAGGAATCACCGATAGCCGAAAGGACAATTATGAACAACTAGCTGCTCGCCGTCAGTCTGGCCTTACGGTAGTTTTAGAAAATGTACATGATCCGCATAATGTAGGGGCCGTACTTAGGTCTTGTGATTCTGCGGGTATTCAAGAGATTTTTATTCTCTATACTCAAGATAATATGAAGCTCAAAGACTTCAAGATAGGTAAGACTACTAGCTCTGGAGCTTGGAAGTATATAGAAGTCAATCTCTTTGACGATAGAGAAGAATGCTTCAAGGTGATTAAGTCTAAATATGATAAAGTATGGGCCACTCACTTAGGTGAAAAAAGTGTAGGTATGCATGATATCAATATGACTGAGTCTATTGCATTGCTTTTTGGTAATGAACATGCAGGAGTTACTCCAGAAACATTAGCTTATTGCGATGGTAACTATATCATACCACAGATGGGTATCACTAAGAGTCTTAATATATCGGTGGCCTGTGCGGTTTCAGTTTACGAAGCATTGCGTCAGCGTATAGCCGCGGATATGTATAGCGAAACATATGACGAAGCGAATCCAGTGCATGTAGCTAGATATAATCAATACCTAGCATCCCATATGCAGTCGTTACAAAATGTTAAAAGAGAGCGTCACCATCACGTGAAGAAATATTCTTCGAAATAGTCAACTTCAAAGCGAATCCATGTTTTTCATGGATCTTAGCAGAAGAACAATTAGAAGCATCGAATTTAGTTCAGCGCTAGAATCTACGTAAATAATTAATTGAGTAATAGATCTCTGTCATTCAAGCAGTAGAGGAGTTTTAGCTTATGATTAATGATAAATACGTCTGATAATCAATGTTGTGGCAAAAAGTCACACTTAGCTAAAACTGTAAACTTACTTACATACAAGAAAATAAAAATAGCATTAAGTACAATATTACTAGGGGGAAAACTTCAAGGTCGTGTCTAACTAGCGAGAAACCTATTTCAAGTCCCTTTATTGAATATTGAAAATTCGAATATGCTTAACTTAAAATTTTATTTCATGACCATCCTGCTCTCAGTTGCCTTGGGAGTAGTTGGACAAGAGATATGTAACAACGGTGTCGATGACGATGCCGATGGTCTCATAGATCTGAATGATGATGAATGCGACTGTGGCGAAATCAAACCGTTGGTAAATACTACGGGTTCTGCTGCATGTAATGGTACGTTGAGGCTTTTTGCTTTAGACGACACCGCTATAAGTCACCAATGGTATCTAGAAGGTGTTGCACTTGCCATTGAAACCAATGCAGTAATTAGGCTGAATGGTTTCGCTCAAGAAGGCTTGTACGTATGTGTGGTTACCACGCCAACAGGTTGTTACGAAACAGAAGAATATCTGTTTGAAGTGCCAGAAGTTGAAGATGTGGATCTTGGTATTGTTTATATGTGTCCACCAATGTGTTATAATGCGCCCAATGGTGTTATGATATGTAGTCCTGGATTCCAAACGGGTAGTGCTACAGATCCAGAGACTGGATGTTCATATGATTGGAGTGTATATGTTGAAGTAGGTAACTCTTCATCCTCTACCATTAATGATGCGATTTGTTCTGGTCAGACATATGACTTTTATGATGTATCAGCTACAGAGACAGGCGTATACCAAGCGACTATACCTAACTGGTTTGGTTGTGATAGTGTTATTACTATTAATCTAATCGTAGAGCCAGAAATCCCAGTTACAATAGATACAACTATTTGTTCAGGGGAAGAATTTACTTATTTAGATATTAGTGAGACGGAAGCAGGTCAATACACGACCTTAATTTCTGGTAATGGTGATTGTGATACTTTGGTGACAGTGAATCTTTCATTAGCTGCGCCAGTTGAAGGAAGCATTAATGCGTCTATTTGTGCAGGAGCAACATATGAATTACATGATATTGCAGCATCTGAGTCAGGTGAATATACAACTATACTTACCAGTGTGACAGGTTGTGATAGTTTGTTAAGAGTTAACCTTACGGTACTAGAACCACTCTCATCGGAAATGGATGCAAGAGTATGTTATGGTGAGGAGTTTACATTCAATGATATTACAGCTACTGAGACTGGGACTTATTTTACAACATTAACTACAGATGAAGGCTGTGACAGTATGATCACGGTATTACTTACTGTTGATCCAGAAATAACAGAAGTGGTTGATATGACATTCTGTGAAGGTGAGCCATTTGTTTACTACGGAATCAATACGACTCAACCAGGTCAGTACGAAACAGTATTTCCTGCAGCTAATGGTTGTGATAGTACAGTTATAGTTAATTTGGAAATGTTGAGTGTAACTACTTCACGATTTCCTGAATATATCTGCGAGGGTGATACATACCTATTATACGATATAGTTGCAACAGAAAGTGGAATGTATTCTACCACTCTTACAAACGCAGCAGGGTGTGATAGCATTATTACTGTAGATCTTACGGTTAACGATACGGTTATCGTTAATTATATTGAAGAAATATGTAATGGTGAAACACTTACTATAAGAGATACCGAGTACACAGAAGAAGGTACGTACGATATCGTTATCTCTGATGCTTTTGGGTGCGATACATTGATCAATATTGATCTTACTGTATTGTCTGAGTCTTACGCTACGATCAACGATACAATCTGTCAAGGTGATTTTTTCACTTACGGCGATATAGATACTGACATGGCAGGCATGTACGAAACTACTCTAACTAATGCGGTGGGATGTGATAGCATTGTCACGGTTAATTTATTTGTAAACGAGCCAAGCACATTTGCTTTTACTGAAGAGATATGTGAAGGAGAAACGTATACTTACTATGACATATCGACAGATATGGAAGGTACTTATGAAGTGACTATAGAAAATGCTGCAGGATGTGATAGTACGATTACAGTGGATCTAGTTGTCAATCCATTGCTTACAAGAGATGTATTGATCACATTATGCGAAGGTGAAATATTTTCAGGCTATGGATTAAATGCCGACACTACAGGCGTTTATGAAGTGAGATTTGCTAATGACCTGGGCTGCGATAGTATAGTGACTGTTGATCTTTTGATCAATGCGCCAGAGGATCTTCTAGATCTAGGAGAGGATATGCAAATTGATCTTGGTGAAACGATTGATGTCATTCCGGAATATATAGCTGATGATCTGATCAACCTAGTATGGTATGATGAAAGTGGTAATCAGTTAGGATATGAAAGAGAGTTAAATAACTACAAACCATTGGTAGATACAAGAGTATACTTATCAGGTTCTGATAGTAATGGTTGTGATGTCGTGGATGATATATTTATTAGGGTCGAGCTCAATGTAGAGATGTATGTACCTAATATTTTTAGTCCAAATGCAGATGGAGCAAATGATGAATTCTTATTTAAGTATAACGAAGGAATCGTAGGAATACAAGAAGTACTCATCTTCGATAGATGGGGAGAACATATTTATACTGCAGATGCGCAGTTTACATCAGAATCCTATATGGGATGGGATGGTACATATAATGGGGAAAAAGTAAATCCAGGAGTATATGTATACATGATATTAGCAAACGTAATAGACGGTAGCACTAGAACATTTACTGGTGATGTGACCGTAGTAAGATAGGGCAGAATTGGTTTGACTTAATTCTATTTTAGAATTCGCAGGCCAATTAATTTTTTTCATATTCATAGGTTTTGAATAGGCAACATAGCATTCCTCAGTGATGAGGAATGCTTTTTTCGTTTGGCCAATAAATGAAATGAAAGAGATAGAATTATCTTACCCTACTAATTTTTGGAAGTCACTCCATGTGAGGAATTCTAAGCCACTTTTATCTTTTGTTGTATTGATAGCCATGGCTTTACCCAATTGGTCTACTTTGATACCTTTGAATTTTTTTAAACCTGCAAAAAACACTTTATCTATAATAGGCCATAAAGATAAGGTGATCGCTTGAGTCAGTCCATATCTATTAGTCGGTGTGATTATCATAGAGGGTTGAAAAATGCTTAGACGCTCAAATTCTAATGCCTTTAGCTCTTCGACTAATTCTCCTTTGGAACGTAGATATAGATTATTAGATTTATGATTAATACCCACAGATGATAAGAGTTCAAAATGTTTGATTCCAGCTTGCTTGCAGACTTTGGCAAAATCAATAACAGCAGTTTTATCAATCTTAATGAAATCTTCATCACTAGTCTTAGATGGTTCGCCAACGCCTAATGTGCAAATGGCTGTATCGTGTCCATGAGCATACTCTGCATATTGATTAGGTTTAAAGATGTCTGCTTTATATTGATGTACATAATCCTGTAGGATACCTTCCACATTACTCCTACCTAATAATGTGATTTTGGATGCTAGATCTAACTGGAGTAGCGATTTTAAAGTTTCTCCACCTACAGCTCCTGTAGCGCCGAGCATTATTATCTTATTAGATCGTTTGGCCATTTTGAAAGTTTTATTTGTGGTCTATTTTTTTAATTCCATTAAGGCAAATAACATCGCCTAATCTTTGTTTGTTTTTCCACATAGCCATATTGGACAATATGATATCTTCTGTATAGGATCTTTTGTGATAGATATGATATACGATTGCTCTGTTCTTCATACTTTTTTTAGTTACACCATTTAACTCTAGCCTCCATTCCACATCATTATCTTCTCCTACGCCAGCAGTGATATAATCTTCATCATAACCATTAATTGCGATTAGATGCTTTTTTTTAATTCCCCAATTGCATCCCACAAGTCCTCTAATCGTATTCGTCAAAGGAAGACTTGGTGAGTAAATACCATCCTTTACTTTAGTAGAATCAGAAAGCAATAATGAAAATAAATTTAGAGGAGTTAATGATTCTTCGCGTTGGATACGTCCGCTAATCTTGGACCCAAGCATTACTCTTCTACCTACAAGCATCTGATCTGAGTCTTTCTCTTTGATATACTCTTTAGCAAAATGTTTATGCGGTATACAGTCTCCATCTATAAAAACAAGCATATCTGTATTGGCAGTAAGTATCGCTCGATTAAGCATCATGTTTTTTCTAAAACCTAGATCTTCATTCTGATAGTTATGTAGAATAGGAAATTTGTACTTCGAACTATTACTACTTAAATACGATTGCGTTTCTGGGTTGATATCGTCTTCGGAAATAATTACTTCGAAATCATTATTACTCTGTCGGTTGAGTCCAAGAAGTATGAGCTTGAGATTGCCCAAAGCTTTGTAATACGATATGATTATAGATATTTTGGGTGTTTTCATGTAGGTACAAAGATAAGGAGATTGCTGTCAACTTACCTAAAGAGTTTGAGAACGAATAAGCAGCGCTAATCATATATAATATAGTCCATAAGCATACATATTCACTAGGTTTAATCATGCGGTTGCTCATTTTATTAGCTCCTTAAAATACATGGTTAGGCATCGATATAGATAGCAATCGCTAACAGCGAATCAGTATTAGAGATTGGGTTGAGTTAATAATCAAAGTTAGCTCAATGTTAATAAATGGTGGCTTGGCTTAACTATGACTTAATCCACATAATACATAATGGACATACATCAACTATACTTTTGCAGTAGAATATAACCAAGACATTCAAATCATAACCAATCACAACAATTAAAAGACATGAGACTAACTCTACTTTTTGTATTCTTAACCACATTACTATCAGCGCAAGTGACGATCACAGACGCTAACATCAGCAGTAACTTAAGCTGGACAAATGATACTGAGTATCTACTCGACGGATATGTATTCGTACCAGTAGGCGCTACACTCAATATCGAAGCAGGAACAATAATAAAAGGAGTATCAACGCCGAATACAGGTGATGCTGCTTCTGCACTGATTGTACCAAAAGGTGCTATGATCAATGCAATCGGTACAGTCGATGCGCCTATTATTTTTACTTCTGAGTTTGATGATATCACAGTAGATACAGATCTTACACAAGATGATAAAGGGCTTTGGGGTGGAATCATTATGCTAGGGAACGGAATCGTAGGTGTAGATGGTGGAGTACAGAACGTAGAAGGTATCCCATCTACAGAAGGTAGAGCCGAGTATGGAGGTACAGATAACGCAGACAACTCTGGTACCCTTACTTATGTATCTATCAGACATGGTGGAGCAAAATTAGAAGCTAATAATGAGATCAATGGATTGACACTTGCGGGTGTAGGTTCAGCAACTACTATTGACTATGTAGAAGTATTTGCTAACCTTGATGATGGAATCGAATGGTTCGGTGGAGCAGTAAATGTAAAGCATGCAGTAGTATCATTCTGTGGAGATGATAGTTTTGATTATGATCAATCATGGGATGGTAAAGGCCAGTTTTGG